>NZ_JCAFRY010000004.1:0-279506 GCF_059368675.1 Stenotrophomonas sp. YJH_SMC_120 | reverse complement strand
CAGGACACGCCGTGAACCCCCAGACCGGCCCAGCCGCTGGCGGCTGTGCGTTCGGGCGCTTGCGAAGCAGTGCTTCGCAAGCAAAGCGCCCTCACCCCTGGGGGCTCGATGGCGCCATCCATGGCGCCAACGGTCCTGCCAACCCACACCTCCCCGCCTTCGACAGTTTCCCGGTGACGGTGGGTAAATCGCGATTCCCGGTGGGTGTCGACCTTGGTCGACGCGGTAGATCCACGCCATGCGTGGATGAGATATCTCTGTTCGAAGTGGGGTAGGGGTTGGTCCAGCCAGCAGCAACCCGGAATGCAGCTTTTGCCTTTGCTCTTGCTCTTCTTTTTTCTTTCCGTGGCGGGCGGAACCGCCGGACTGTGTCAGAGGCCGGGCGGGTGGGGATGGCGGGGGTGTCCGCGGCATGGATGCCGCGGCCAAGCCCTCAGGGACGGGTTTACGGCGACCCCCGGCATCCCCACCCGCCCGGCCAAGCTCACCAATCCAACCCGTGATACGCGACCGAACCCGCCCCCCGCCACGGGGGGCTGCGCCGTTGGCTGAAAATCCATGTAACCGCTTACAAGGAAACGGATTTTTGCCGCAGCAGGTATCATGACCGGCTGACTTCATACAGGAGCCACCCGCTCATGCGCCGCAAGATCGTCGCCGGAAACTGGAAGCTGCATGGCAGCCGTCAATTCGCCAATGAACTGCTGGGGCAGGTGGCTGCCGGGCTGCCGCTGGAGGGGGTGGACGTGGTGATCCTGCCGCCGCTGCCGTACCTGGGGGAGCTGGTCGAGGACTTCGGCGAGACCGGCCTGGCCTTTGGCGCGCAGGACGTGAGCAGCAACGAGAAGGGCGCCTACACCGGCGAGGTCTGCGCGGCCATGCTGGTCGAGGTCGGGGCCCGCTATGGCCTGGTCGGCCATTCCGAGCGCCGCCAGTACCACCACGAGAGCAGCGAGCTGGTCGCGCGCAAGTTCGCCGCCGCCCAGCACGCCGGCCTGGTGCCGGTGCTGTGCGTGGGCGAGACCCTGGAACAGCGCGAGGCCGGGCAGACCGAAGCGGTCATCGCCAGCCAGCTGGCACCGGTGCTGGAGCTGGTCGGCGCGGCCGGTTTCGCCCGGGCCGTGGTCGCCTATGAGCCGGTCTGGGCCATCGGTACCGGCCGTACCGCCACCAAGGAGCAGGCACAGCAGGTGCACGCGTTCATCCGTGGCCAAGTCGCGCGTATCGATGCTAGAATCGCTGATTCACTGCCCATTGTTTACGGCGGTAGCGTGAAGCCCGACAATGCCGGGGAACTGTTCGCGCAGCCGGATGTCGATGGTGGGCTGGTCGGCGGCGCCTCCCTGGTGGCCGCGGACTTCCTGGCCATCGCAAGGGCGGCGGCCGCGAACTAATCCTAGAAGTATTGTCCGAGGGCGGTTTCCAATGCTGATGTTGATCCTCAATGTCGTCTACGTGCTGGTCGCTGTGGCCATGATCGCGCTGATCCTGATGCAGCGTGGCTCGGGTGCGGCGGCGGGTTCGGGCTTTGGTGCCGGCGCCTCGGGTACGGTGTTCGGTGCGCGTGGCGCCTCGAACTTCCTGTCCAAGTCGACCAAGTGGCTGGCCGTCGTGTTCTTCGGCATCAGCCTCTTCATGGCCTGGTATGCCGGTCATGGCAGTCGTCCGGCGGCCGACCAGGATCTGGGCTTGATGTCCGCTCCGGCGGCGGTCGCTCCGGCGGCTCCGGCAGGCGAATTGCCGGCCGTTCCGAAGGCTGATGCGGTCCCGGCCGCCCCGGTTCCGGCCGCGAATGTGCCGGCTCAGGCGGAATCTTCGGTTTCTGGTGAAGAAAAGCCTTCGGAAGGCTCCCAGAAACACTGAAGCCGGTTACAATACGCGGCGCATCGGGAAGATAGTCTGATGTGATCGTTTGCCCAGGTGGCGGAATTGGTAGACGCACTACCTTGAGGTGGTAGCGACTTAGGTCGTAGGGGTTCGAGTCCCCTCTTGGGCACCATTTGTAAGTAAAGCGGGTTCACCTGGCGCGCAAAGCGCCAGGTAGATTCCCGTCCACTCCCCCATGCCAAAGCGCCTGCAGGCGCAGCGGCAGAGGCAAGAGAGAATCGCTGTGCTGGCCGAATATTTGCCGTCTCTGCTGTTTCTGATCGTTGCCACCGGTATCGGCATTACGCTGATGCTGGTTGGTCGATTCCTCGGTCCCCGCCGCCCCGATCTGGAAAAGCTGTCGCCGTACGAGTGCGGCTTCGAGGCCTTCGAAGACGCGCGCATGAAGTTCGACGTGCGCTACTACCTGATCGCGATCCAGTTCATCGTCTTCGACCTGGAAATCATCTTCATCGTGCCGTGGACCCAGGTCTTCATGGAGCTGGGCGCGCGTTCGCTCGTCACCATGGGTCTGTTCGTCGGCATGCTGTTCCTCGGTTTCATTTACGTCTGGAAGAAGGGAGCGCTGGAATGGGAGTGATTCAGACTCTCGATGGCCTCATGAACAACCCCACGCCGGAAGGCCGGGTTGATGACATCCTGCGGCCGGAAGGCGACAACCCGCTGCTGGAAAAGGGCTTCGTCACCACCAGCGTCGATGCACTGCTGAACTGGGCGCGCACCGGCTCGATGTGGCCGATGACCTTCGGTCTGGCCTGCTGCGCGGTCGAGATGATGCACGCCGGCGCCGCGCGCCTGGACCTTGACCGCTACGGCGTGGTGTTCCGCCCGTCGCCGCGCCAGTCCGACGTGATGATCGTGGCCGGTACCCTGGTCAACAAGATGGCCCCGGCGCTGCGCAAGGTCTACGACCAGATGCCGGACCCGAAGTGGGTCATCTCGATGGGTAGCTGCGCCAATGGTGGCGGCTATTACCACTACTCCTATTCTGTCGTGCGCGGCTGTGATCGCGTGGTGCCGGTGGACGTCTACGTCCCGGGTTGCCCGCCGACCGCCGAGGCGCTGGTGTACGGGATCCTGCAGCTGCAGAAGAAGATCTGGCGTACACAGACCATCGCCCGCTGACCCCTTCACCTGACAAGAGCGCGCCAAGCCCCCATGGCAGAGCAAGCATCCTTCATCGACCGACTCTCCGCACGTTTCGCTGGTGCGAAGGTCATCGTGGTCGAACCCCGCGGCGAAGTGACGCTGGAAGTGCCTGCCGCCGAGTGGCACGCCACCGCCCTGGCGCTGCGTGACGAGTTTGGTTTCGAGCAGGCCGTGGATCTCTGCGGCGTCGATTACCTGGGTTATGGCTCCGACGAATGGGACACCGCCGACGTGTCCTCGCAGGGCTTCAGCCGTGGCGTCGAAGGCAAGGCCCAGGGCCGTTTCGCGTGGGGTGAGTTCCCCACCGAGGAGAACGGTGCCGACGGTGCCCGCCCGCAGCACATGCCGACCCAGCGTTTCGCCGTGGTCGCCCAGCTGCGCTCATACCAGCACAACCTGATGATGCACCTGCGCTGCTTCGCCCCTGACGAAGCACTGCCGGTGGTGTCCTCGCTGACCGGCATCTGGCCGGGCCTGAACTGGTTCGAGCGCGAAGCGTTCGACCTGTACGGCGTGATCTTCGAAGGCCACCCGGACCTGCGCCGGATCCTGACCGACTACGGTTTCGTCGGCCATCCGTTCCGCAAGGACTTCCCGCTGATCGGCAATGTCGAAGTCCGCTACGACGAAGAAAAGAAGCGCGTGATCTACGAACCGGTCACCTCGGTGGAGCCGCGTGTCGGCGTGCCGCGCGTGATCCGCGATGACGCCCGTCTGCAGACCGCAGAAGGTGAGCGCGCGCAGGAGGCAGTGAAGTGAGCCACGTACACCAGGCCGGCGAAGCATTCGCCAGCAACGCCGCTGAAAGCCGGCAGGAAATCCGCAACTACACCATGAACTTCGGCCCGCAGCATCCGGCCGCTCACGGTGTGTTGCGCCTGATCCTGGAAATGGACGGCGAAACCATCATGCGCGCCGACCCGCACGTGGGTCTGCTGCACCGTGGTACCGAAAAGCTGGCCGAGTCCAAGCCGTTCAACCAGTCGATCGGTTACATGGATCGCCTGGATTACGTGTCGATGATGTGCAACGAGCACGCCTACGTGCGCGCGATCGAGACCCTGATGGGCATCGAGGCGCCGGAGCGTGCGCAGTACATCCGCACCATGTACGACGAGATCACCCGCATCCTCAACCACCTGATGTGGCTGGGCTCCAACGCGCTCGACCTGGGTGCGATGGCGGTGATGCTGTACGCCTTCCGCGAGCGCGAAGAGCTGATGGACTGCTATGAAGCAGTCTCCGGCGCACGCATGCACGCGGCGTACTACCGTCCGGGCGGTGTCTACCGCGACCTGCCGGACCACATGCCAAAGTACAAGGAGTCGCGCTGGCACAAGGGCAAGGCGCTGAAGCAGCTCAATGCTTCGCGCGAGGGCTCGCTGCTGGACTTCCTGGAGAACTTCACCGTCGAGTTCCCCAAGCGCATCGACGAATACGAAACCCTGCTGACCGACAACCGTATCTGGAAGCAGCGTACCGTCGGCATCGGCGTGGTGACACCGGAACTGGCGCACCAGTGGGGCATGACCGGCGTGATGCTGCGTGGCTCGGGCGTCGCCTGGGACCTGCGCAAGAAGCGCCCGTACGCCAAGTACGATGCCGTCGATTTCGACATCCCGCTGGGCAAGGAAGGCGACTGCTACGACCGCTACCTGGTCCGCGTTGCCGAAATGCGCGAGTCCAACCGCATCATCAAGCAATGCGTGGCATGGCTGAAGGCCAACCCCGGCCCGGTCATGGTCAAGAACTTCAAGGTCGCTCCGCCCAGGCGCGAGGACATGAAGGACGACATGGAAGCGCTGATCCACCACTTCAAGCTGTTCAGCGAAGGCTACTGCGTGCCGGCCGGCGAGACCTACTCGGCGGTGGAAGCCCCGAAGGGCGAGTTCGGCTGCTACCTGGTCTCCGATGGCGCCAACAAGCCGTTCCGCGTGCACCTGCGTGCGCCGGGCTTCGCCCACCTGTCCTCGATCGATTCGGTCGTGCGCGGCCACATGCTGGCCGACGTGGTGGCGATGATCGGTACCTACGACCTGGTGTTCGGCGAGGTTGACCGGTAATGCCGTCCGCCACGCCAACGCCCGCTGCAGGCAGCCGGCGCAAGCCGGCGCCGCAGTTTCTGGAATTTCACGTTATGCATTTCGCTGAGGTCGGCCGATGAAGGCGACAGGTAATTTCGAGGCGGCGCGCGACGTCGACCCGATGGTGGTGCTGAGCGACAAGACCCGCGCTCACATCGATCACTGGCTGTCCAAGTTCCCGCCGGACCGCAAGCGCTCTGCCGTGCTGCAGGGCCTGCATGCGGCCCAAGAGCAGAACCAGGGCTGGCTGACCGACGAGCTGATCGCCGGCGTGGCCAAGTACCTCGACCTGCCGCCGGTGTGGGCCTACGAGGTCGCCAGCTTCTACTCGATGTTCGAGACCGAGAAGGTGGGCCGCAACAACGTGGCCATCTGCACCAACATCAGCTGCTGGCTCAATGGCGCCGAGGACATCGTCCGCCATTGCGAGAAGAAGCTGGGCATCAAGCACGGTGAATCGACCCCGGACGGCCGCGTCTACCTCAAGCGCGAGGAAGAGTGCCTGGCCGGCTGCGGTGGCGCGCCGATGATGGTCATCAACGGTCACTACCATGAGCGTCTGACCCTGGAAAAGGTCGACGAGCTGCTGGACGGGCTGGAGTAAGGGCATGGCACATCACCACGAATCCAAGGGTCCGGTCGGTCCCGCGCCGCTGCCGCACCAGGTGGTCTACACCACCCTGCATTACGACACCCCGTGGTCGTACGAAAGCTACCTGAAGACCGGTGGCTACGCCGCCCTGCGCAAGATCCTCGAAGAGAAGATCCCGCCGGAGCAGGTCATCGAGATGGTCAAGGCCTCGGGCCTGCGCGGCCGCGGTGGCGCAGGCTTCCCGACCGGCCTGAAGTGGTCCTTCATGCCCAAGGGCAACATGCAGAAGTACATCCTCTGCAACTCGGACGAATCCGAGCCGGGCACCTGCAAGGACCGCGACATCCTGCGCTACAACCCGCATTCGGTGGTGGAAGGCATGGCGATCGCCTGCTACGCCACCGGTTCGACCGTGGGTTACAACTACCTGCGCGGTGAGTTCCACCACGAGCCGTTCGAGCACTTCGAGCAGGCCTTGGCCGACGCCTATGCGAACGGCTGGCTGGGCAAGAACATCCTCGGCAGTGGCGTGGACATCGACATCTACGGCGCGCTGGGCGCCGGCGCGTACATCTGCGGCGAAGAAACCGCGCTGATGGAATCGCTGGAGGGCAAGAAGGGCCAGCCGCGCTACAAGCCGCCGTTCCCGGCCAATTTCGGCCTGTATGGCAAGCCGTCGACGATCAACAACACCGAAACCTATGGTTCGGTGCCGGCGATCATCCGCAACGGTCCGGAGTGGTTCAAGGGCCTGAGCCTGACCGCCAACGGCGGTCCTAAGTGCTTCTCGGTGTCCGGCTGCGTGCAGAATGGCGGCAACTTCGAAGTGCCGCTCGGCACCAAATTCCACGACCTGCTGGAAATGGCCGGTGGCCTGCGTCCGGGCCGCACGCTGAAGGGCGCGATCCCGGGCGGCGTGTCGATGCCGGTGCTGACCGCGGCCGAGCTGAAGGACCTGCCGATGGACTACGACACCATCCGCGCGCTGGGCTCCGGCCTGGGTTCGGGTGCGATCGTGGTGCTGGACGACAGCGTCTGCTGCGTCAAGTTCGCCTGCCGTATCAGCCAGTTCTTCCACAAGGAATCCTGTGGCCAGTGCACCCCGTGCCGCGAGGGCACCGGCTGGATGCACCGCGTGCTGGAGCGCATCGTCGCCGGCAAGGCCACGATGGAAGACCTGCACCAGCTGAAGGCGGTGGCCGGCCAGATCGAAGGCCACACCATCTGTGCGTTCGGTGAAGCGGCTGCATGGCCCATCCAGGGCTTCCTGCGCCAGTTCTGGGACGAATTCGAGTACTACATCGTCAACGGTCATTCGATGGTTGACGGCAAGAAGGTGGAGGCAGCCGCCGCATGAGCGCGCAACCCGTAAACCCGAACGTGCCACCGGATCACGTGACCATCGAAATCGATGGCAAGTCCCTGGTCGTGCCCAAGGGTTCGATGATCATCCAGGCGGCCGACAAGGCCGGCATTTCGATTCCGCGCTTCTGCTACCACGAGAAGCTGCCGATCGCCGCCAACTGCCGCATGTGCCTGGTGGACGTGGAAAAGTCGCCGAAGCCGGCGCCGGCCTGCGCCACTCCGGTGATGGATGGCATGAAGGTCGCCACCCGCAGCGAGAAGGCACTGAAGTTCCAGCGCTCGGTGATGGAGTTCCTGCTCATCAACCACCCGCTGGACTGCCCGATCTGCGACCAAGGCGGCGAGTGCGAACTGCAGGACGTCTCGCTGGGCTATGGCCGTTCGGTCAGCCGCTTCAACGAGCGCAAGCGCGTGGTCCCGGACGAGGACATGGGCCCGCTGGTCGCCACCGAGATGACCCGCTGCATCCAGTGCACCCGCTGCGTCCGCTTCACCGCCGACGTCGCCGGTACCTACGAACTGGGTGGCATGTACCGCGGTGAGAACCTGCAGATCGGTACCTTCGACGGCAAGCCGCTGACCACCGAACTGTCCGGCAATGTCGTCGACGTCTGCCCGGTCGGCGCACTGACCAACAAGGTGTTCCAGTTCCGCGCCCGCCCGTGGGAACTGACCGCGCGCGAATCGCTGGGCTACCACGACGCGATGGGTTCGAACCTGTTCCTGCACGTGCGTCGCGGCGAAGTGCTGCGCACCGTGCCGCGCGACAACGAAGCGGTGAACGAGTGCTGGCTGTCCGACCGTGACCGCTACTCGCACCAGGGCCTGTACAGCGAAGACCGTGCGGTCAAGCCGCTGCGCAAGGTCAATGGCGAGTGGAAGGAAGTGAGCTGGGCCGAAGGCCTGGCCGCGGCCGCCGAGATCCTCAAGGCCAACCAGGGCGACAACCTGGGCGTGCTGGTGCATCCGTCCACCTCGAACGAGGAAGGCGCGCTGCTGGCCCGCCTGGCCAAGGGCCTGGGCTCGAGCAATATCGACCACCGCATCAACAACCGTGATTTCTCCGACGCTGCAACCGCCGAAGTGTTCGGCCTGCCGCTGGCCGAAATCGAAGGTGCCGATCGCATCGTCGTTCTGGGCAGCAACATCCGCCACGAACTGCCGCTGCTGCACGCCCGCCTGCGCAAGGCGCAGACCACCAAGGGCGCGAAGATCCACGTCGTCAATCCGGTCGACTTCGACTTCGCCTTCAGTATTGCCGGCAAGCAGATCGTTGCACCGTCGAAGTTCGTCGACGCGCTGGCCAACGCCGAGCTGCGTTCGGCGGTGCAGGGCGGCAACAACACCGTGCTGATCGTCGGTGGCATCGCCGAAAACCACCCGCAGGCTGCCGCCATCCGCGCCGCCGCGCGTGACTTCGCCGCCGCCACCGGTGCCAAGCTGTGCCGCATCCCGCAGGGCGCCAACGCCGTGGGCCTGACCCGCGCCGGCGTGCTGCCGGCCGGCAAGGACGTCGCCGCGATGCTGGCGCAGCCGCGCCAGGCCTACGTGGTGTACGGCCTGGAGCCGGGCCTGGATTTCGCCGATGCACCTGCCGCGCGCAAGGCGCTGGCCGGTGCCCAGGTGGTGGCCTTCAGCCAGTTCGCCTGTGCCTCGACCCGCGACGTCGCCGACGTGATCCTGCCGATCGGTGCGCTGCCGGAAATCGACGCCACCCTGACCAACCTCGATGGTCGCGAGCAGTCGGCCCGTGCCGGCGGCAAGCTGCCGGGCGAGGCCCGTGAAGGCTGGCGCGTGCTGCGCGCCCTGGGCGGCGACATGGCGCTGACCGGTTTCGACTTCACCGACCTTGCCGGCCTGCGTGCCAGCCTGGCCCCGGTGTCGGTCACCGTTGCCGCTTCGGCGCAGCCGGTGGTTGCCGGCGAAGGCCTGGAAGTGGCTTCGACCGCCGCGATCTACCGCACCGATGCGGTGGTCCGTCGCGCCCCGGCGCTGCAGTCGCATCCGCTCAACAACGCCCCGCGCATCGTGCTGAACGCTGAAGATGCCGCTCGCCTGCAGCTGCAGGAAGGGCAGATGGCCAAGGTCGGCACCGATGCCGGCAAGGCCACCCTGCCGGTGGTGGTCGACGCCCGCGTCGCTGCGGGTTCGGTCTGGATTGAATCGGGCCACGGCGCGACCGCGCCGCTGGGTGCCGCTCGCGTAACGGTGGTGGCTGCATGAACGAATTGCTGTTGAACGCGGTCGACCCGCTGCACCAGTGGCTGCTTGGCCTCGGTGACATCGGCGCGCTGATCTGGATCATCCTGAAGATCCTGGTGATCACCGTTCCGGTAATCATCTCAGTGGCCTTCTACGTGGTCTGGGAACGCAAGCTGATCGGCTGGATGCACGTCCGCCACGGCCCGATGTACGTGGGCATGGGCATCTTCCAGGCCTTTGCCGACGTCTTCAAGCTGCTGTTCAAGGAAGTGGTCCAGCCGAGCAGCGCCAACAAGGCGATCTACCTGCTGGCCCCGCTGATCACCCTGGCCCCGGCCTTCGCGGCCTGGTCGGTGGTCCCCTTCGATTCGCAGATCGTGCTGTCCAATGCCAACGCCGGCCTGCTGTACCTGCTGGCGATGACCTCGCTGGGCATCTACGGCATCATCCTGGCCGGTTGGGCGTCCAACTCGAAGTACGCGTTCCTGGGTGCCATGCGCGCCTCGGCGCAGATGATCAGCTACGAAATCGCCATGGGCTTCGCCTTGGTCGGCGTGATGATCGCCGCTGGCAGCCTGAACCTGAGCAATATCGTGATGGCGCAGGCCGGCAGCTCCGGCTTCTTCGACTGGTTCCTGCTGCCGCTGTTCCCGCTGTTCGTCATCTACTGGGTGTCGGGCGTGGCTGAAACCAACCGCGCGCCGTTCGACGTGGTGGAAGGCGAATCGGAAATCGTCGCCGGCCACATGGTCGAATACTCCGGCGGTGCCTTCGCGCTGTTCTTCCTGGCCGAATACGCGAACATGATCCTGATCAGCTTCCTGATCTCGATCTTCTTCCTCGGCGGCTGGCTGAGCCCGGTCCAGGGCTGGGTCAACTTCGGCGATGTCTCGCCGCTGGTCGACTGGATCTGGAAGGGCGGCGCACCGTGGCTGTTCGTCAAGGTGTTCTTCTTCGCCAGTGCCTACATCTGGTTCCGTGCCAGCTTCCCGCGCTTCCGCTACGACCAGATCATGCGCCTGGGCTGGAAGGTCTTCATCCCGCTGGCCATTCTGTGGATCGCGGTTACCGCCGTCATGGTGTTCTTCGGCGTGATTCAAAAGGGCGTCTAAAGTGATGAACAGGATTACCCATTACTTCAAGAGCCTGCTGCTGCTCGAACTGCTGGCGGGCCTCTGGCTGACGCTGAAGTACAGCTTCAAGCCGAAGTACACGATGATGTACCCGATGGAGAAGTTCCCGCAGTCGCCGCGCTTCCGTGGCCTGCACGCGCTGCGCCGCTACCCTAACGGCGAAGAGCGCTGCATTGCCTGCAAGCTGTGCGAAGCGGTGTGCCCGGCCCTGGCCATCACCATCGATTCGGCCAAGCGCGAGGACGGCACCCGCCGCACCACCCGCTACGACATCGACCTGTTCAAGTGCATCTTCTGCGGCTTCTGCGAAGAAAGCTGCCCGGTGGACTCGATCGTCGAAACCCACATCCTCGAGTACCACTTCGAGAACCGTGGCGAAAACATCGTTACCAAGCCGCAGCTGCTGGCCCTTGGCGATCGTCTCGAAAACGAGATCGCCGAGCGTCGTGCCGCCGATGCCGCTTACCGCTGAGGTCGAGAGATGGATTGGGTAAATATCGCTTTCTGGGTGTTCGCCATCGCGGCAACGGTTTCGGCCGGTGCGGTGATCAGCGTGCGCAACCCGGTGCATGCAGTGCTGTGCCTGGTGCTGACCTTCTTCTCCATTGCCTGCGTGTGGCTGCTGGTGGGCGCCGAGTTCCTCGGCGTGGCGCTGGTGCTGGTCTACGTCGGCGCGGTGATGGTGCTGTTCCTGTTCGTGGTGATGATGCTGGACATCGACCCCAGCAAGATGCGTGAAGGCTGGGTGCGTTACCTGCCGGTCGGCCTGATCGTGGCAGTGGCGATGCTGGTGCAGATGCTGATCCTGATCGGCGTGAAGGGCAGGGCGGTCGCTCCGTTCCCGGCCGACAACGCCGCTGCGGTCGCTGCCGACAGCTCCAACGTCACCTGGCTGGCGCGCACGCTGTTCACCGAATACCTGCTGCCGTTCGAGTTCGCCGCCGTCATCCTGACCGTGGCCGTGGTCGCCGCCGTGATGCTGACCCTGCGTCGCCGTACCGGCGTGAAGAGCCAGAACCCGGGTGAGCAGACCATGGTCAAGGCCGGCCAGCGCCTGCGCATGGTCAAGATGGGCGCCGAAGCACCGGTCGTGCACAGCAACAGCAAGCCGGCCACCGGCGAGGAGACCCAGCCGTGATTACCCTTGGCCACATGCTTGCGCTTGGCGCGGTGCTGTTCGCCATCAGCCTGGCCGGCATCTTCCTCAACCGGAAGAACGTCATCGTCCTGCTGATGTCGATCGAGCTGATGCTGCTGTCGGTGAACATCAATTTCGTCGGCTTCTCGCGTCAGCTGGGCGATCCGTCCGGCCAGCTGTTCGTGTTCTTCATCCTGACCGTCGCCGCCGCGGAAGCCGCCATCGGCCTGGCGATCCTGGTGACCCTGTTCCGTACCCGCCGCACGATCAATGTCGGCGAAGTCGATTCGTTGAAGGGCTGATCCACAGATGGAAATCACTCTCTCCAAGAGTCTGTTGATCGCAGTGGTGCTTGCACCGCTGTTCGGCAGCATCATCGCCGGCCTGTTCGGTCGCCAGGTCAAGCGCTTCGGCGCGCAGACCATCACCATCCTCGGCGTCGCGGTAGCCTGCGGCCTGTCGATGTACACGTTCTACCAGCTGATGTGGGGCGGCGCGCAGCCGTTCAACCAGAACATCTACACGTTCTTCGAAGTCGGCCAGTATTCGGCGCACGTCGGCTTCATGGTCGACAAGCTGACCGCGATGATGATGGTGGTGGTGACCTTCGTGTCGCTGCTGGTCCACATCTACACGATCGGCTACATGCAGGACGACCCGGGCTACCAGCGGTTCTTCAGCTACATCTCGCTGTTCACCTTCTCGATGCTCACCCTGGTGATGAGCAACAACTTCCTGCAGCTGTTCTTCGGCTGGGAAGCGGTGGGCCTGGTGTCGTACCTGCTGATCGGCTTCTGGTTCAAGCGCCCGACCGCGATCTTCGCCAACATGAAGGCGTTCCTGGTCAACCGCGTCGGTGACTTCGGCTTCCTGCTGGGCATCGCTGGCGTGCTGTGGGTGTTCGGCACCCTGGACTACTCGCAGGTGTTCTCGCAGGCCGGCATGCTGGCTGACCCGCGCGCCCAGCTGCAGATCTGGGACGGCACGATCCTGGGCATGCAGCTGCTGAACGAGCCGGTGATCTGGTCGATCGCCACCGTCATCTGCATCTGCCTGTTCATCGGCGCCATGGGCAAGTCGGCCCAGGTCCCGCTGCACGTGTGGCTGCCGGACTCGATGGAAGGCCCGACCCCGATCTCGGCACTGATCCACGCCGCGACGATGGTGACCGCCGGTATCTTCATGGTCACCCGCATGTCGCCGCTGTTCGAGCTGTCGCAGACGGCGCTGAACTTCGTGCTGTTCATCGGTGCCACCACCGCGTTCTTCACCGGCCTGATCGGCATCGTGCAGAACGACATCAAGCGCGTCGTCGCGTACTCCACGCTGTCGCAGCTGGGCTACATGACCGTCGCCCTGGGCGTGTCGGCCTACTCGGCCGCCGTGTTCCACCTGATGACCCACGCCTTCTTCAAGGCCCTGCTGTTCCTGGGCGCCGGCTCGGTCATCATCGCGATGCACCACGAGCAGGACATGCGCAAGATGGGCGGCCTGCGCAAGTACATGCCGATCACCTTCATCACCATGTGGATCGGTACGCTGGCCCTGGTTGGTACGCCGTTCTTCTCCGGCTTCTACTCGAAGGACACCATCATCGAGGCGGCCGAGATCCACGCCCACATGCAGAACAGCTGGGTGGCCACCTATGGCTACTGGGCCGTGCTGGGTGGCGTGCTGGTGACCAGCTTCTACAGCTTCCGTCTGCTGTTCATGACCTTCCACGGCAAGGAGCGTTTCCGCGACGCGCACGACGATCATGGCCACGGCCATGACGATCACCACGCCGCCGATGCCCACCATGGCGATGCCCATGACGACCACGGCCACGGTCCGCATGAACCGCATGAAACCCCGTGGGTGGTGACCCTGCCGCTGATCCTGCTGGCCATCCCGTCGATCGCCATTGGTTTCTTCAGCATCGGTCCGATGCTGCACGGCACCGACTGGGCCGGCCACCATGCGCACGAGGCGATCAAGGGCCAGGCACAGACGTTCTTCACCGGCATCGTCGACTTCTACGATCCGGCCAAGAACACCGTCGCGTTCCTGGGTGAAGAGTTCCATGGCCCGGTGGCGTTCGCGCTGCACGGCATGATGCTGCCGCCGTTCTGGCTGACCCTGGCGGGCTTCCTGCTGGCTGCGCTGTTCTACCTGTGGAAGCCGGACCTCTCGGGCAAGGCGCGCAAGACCTTCGCCCCGATCGTCTCGGTGCTGGAAAACAAGTACGGCTTCGACAAGCTGTGGATCGATGGCTTTGCCGGTGGCAGCGTCAAGCTGGGCAAGGTCTCGCGCTGGATCGACAGCAACATCGTCGACGGCGTGGTCAATCTTTCGGCACGTGTTGTGGACGTTGCAGCCGGCGTGCTGCGTCGTACCCAATCCGGTTTCCTCTATCACTACGCCTTCGCGATGATCATCGGCCTGATTGCCCTGCTGGGCGTGCTGATGCATTACCTGCGTTGATGACCTGTACGGAATAAGAAGACGTGTCGAACTGGCCTCTACTCAGTGTCCTCATCTGGCTGCCGATCATCGGTGGCGCCCTGATCCTTGCGATCCGTGATGCACAGACTGCCCGCTGGGCGTCGCTGGGCGTCGCGGTGCTCACCTTCGTTGCAAGCCTCTCGCTGCTGGGCGGCTACAACGCGGGCATCGACGGCCTGCAGTTCGTCGAGACCCATGCCTGGATCCCGGCGTACAAGATCGGCTACAAC
This sequence comes from Stenotrophomonas sp. YJH_SMC_120, assembly GCF_059368675.1. NCBI lineage: Bacteria > Pseudomonadati > Pseudomonadota > Gammaproteobacteria > Lysobacterales > Lysobacteraceae > Stenotrophomonas > Stenotrophomonas sp. YJH_SMC_120. Next base: position 265,242 of record NZ_JCAFRY010000004.1, on the reverse strand, counting down.
CTGGGCGTGGACGGCATTGCCGTGGCGCTGATCCTGCTGACCACCCTGGTCAGCGTGCTTGCCCTGATCGGCGCCTGGAGCGCCATCGACAAGCGCGTCAACCAGTACGTGGCGGCCTTCCTGATCCTGGAAGGCGTCACCGTCGGCATCTTCGCCGCGACGGACGCGATGCTGTTCTACGTGTTCTTCGAAGCCATGCTGATCCCGATGTTCCTGATCATCGGTGTCTGGGGTGGCCCGCGCCGCATCTACGCAGCACTGAAGTTCTTCCTGTACACCTTCCTCGGCTCGGTGCTGATGCTGGTGGCGCTGATCTACCTGTACATGAAGGGCGGCAGCTTCCAGCTGGCCGACCTGTACGCGCTGCCGCTGTCGGCCAAGGAACAGACCTGGATCTTCTTTGCCTTCCTGATCGCCTTCGCGGTCAAGGTGCCGATGTTCCCGGTCCACACCTGGCTGCCGGACGCCCACGTGGAAGCGCCGACCGCCGGTTCGGTGATCCTGGCCGCCATCGCCCTGAAGATCGGTGGCTACGGCTTCCTGCGCTTCAACCTGCCGATCGTCCCGGACGCGTCGCAGGAATGGGCCTGGCTGGTGATCGCGCTGTCGCTGATCGCGGTGATCTACGTCGGCCTGGTCGCCCTGGTGCAGGACGACATGAAGAAGCTGATCGCCTATTCGTCGATCGCGCACATGGGCTTCGTCACCCTGGGCACCTTCATCGCCCTGTGGCTGGTGCGTGAAGCCGGCAACGCCGATGCTGCCCGCCTGGGCCTGCAGGGCGCCATGGTGCAGATGATCTCGCACGGCTTCGTGTCCGGTGCGATGTTCTCCTGTGTCGGCGTGCTGTACGACCGCATGCACAGCCGCCGCATCGCCGATTACGGCGGCGTGGTCAACGTGATGCCGTGGTTCGCCACCTTCGCCATGCTGTTCTTCATGGCCAATGCGGGCCTGCCGGGCACCAGCGGTTTCGTCGGCGAGTTCATGGTCATCCTGTCGGCCTTCCAGCGTAATCCGTGGATCGCACTGGGCGCGGCCACCACCCTGATCATCGGCGCCGCCTACACCCTGTGGCTGTACAAGCGCATCTTCTTCGGCGAAGTGGCCAACAGCCACGTGGCCGAACTGAAGGACATCAACGGCCGCGAATGGCTGGTGCTGGGCGTGTTCGCCATCGGCGTGCTGGCCCTGGGCATCTACCCCAAGCCGCTGACCGACCTGATGGAGCCCTCGATCGCGAAGCTGGCGATGCAGATCGCATCCAGCAAGCTGCTGTAATTCCAGGATTTGATGATGACCACCTCGCCGCTGCTGCCATTGACCGCCGCTGACCTGCCACCGCTCGCTCCCGAGCTGGTGCTGATCGGCAGCGCCTTCGCCCTGATGATCCTCGACCTGTTCGTCAGCAACCGGAACAAGATCGTCACCCACCTGTTCTCGCTCGCTGCGCTGGCCGTGGTGCTGTTCATGCTGGCCACCGGCGTGGGCGGGCAGGGCGAGGTCTTCCATGGCATGTTCGTGCGCGATACTGCCGCGGACGTGATGAAGACCGGGATCGTGCTGCTCAGCGGCCTGACCCTGGTCTACGGCTGGCGCTACCTGCGTGACCGCAACCTGTTCCAGGGCGAGATCCCGGTGCTGATCCTGTTCGGCACCGCCGGCATGATGATCCTGGTCTCGGCCGGCAGCCTGCTGATGGTCTACCTGGGCCTGGAGCTGCTGGCGCTGTGCTCCTACGCACTGGTTGCCAGCAACCGTGAGAACGGTCTGGCCTCGGAAGCAGCGATGAAGTACATCGTGCTGGGTTCGCTGGCCTCGGGCCTGCTGCTGTACGGCATGTCGCTGATCTACGGCGCCACCGGCAGCCTGCACCTGGACGTCATCCGTGACGCCATCCCGCACTCGGAAGAGCGCGTGCTGCTGATCACCGGTGCGGTGTTCATGATCGCCGGCGTCGCCTTCAAGCTGGGCGCCGCACCGTTCCACATGTGGCTGCCGGACGTGTACCAGGGTGCCCCGGCACCGATCGCACTGTTCATCAGCTCGGCGCCGAAGCTGGCCGCCTTCGGCATGGCCTACCGCCTGCTGGAAATGGGCGTGGGTCCGCTGTCGACTGAACTGCAGCTGCTGATCGCCGGCCTGGCCGCGGTCTCGCTGGTCATCGGCAACCTGATGGCCATCGCGCAGAGCAACCTCAAGCGCATGCTGGCGTTCTCCACCGTCTCGCACATCGGCTTCCTGCTGATGGGCATCGCCGGTGGTGGCGCGCAGGGCTATGCCGCCGCGCTGTTCTACGCACTGGCCTACGCCATCATGTCCACCGCCGCCTTCGGCGCGATCATCGCGCTGTCGCGTGCCGGTTTCGAAGCCGAGAACATCGAGGACTTCAAGGGCCTCAATGCCCGCAACCCGTGGATGGCCGGCCTGGTGCTGTGCATCATGGCGTCGCTGGCCGGCATTCCGCCGTTCCTGGGCTTCTGGACCAAGCTGGCGGTGCTGGGCGCGGCCGTCAACGGGGGCCTGCTGTGGCTGGCCATCCTCGGCGTGCTGTGTGCCGTGGTCGGCTGCTTCTACTACCTGCGCGTCATCAAGGTCATGTACTTCGATGAGCCGGTGGGCGAGGCCATGCCGCGCAGCAACGACCGCGTGCTGGGCCTGGTGCTGGGCGTGAACGCGCTGGCGCTGCTGGCGCTGGGCCTGGCCTGGAACCCGATCATGGTCTGGTGCCAGCAGGCATTTGCGCATCTTGCATAAAAGTTGACACAAAGCTGCGCGATTCGTGTAATATGCGCAGCCTGAGTTGTCACTGCAGCGGTTCAGCCAGAACATCGTTGCGGTCGCCCTCCTCGAAAGAGAGCAGGGCAGCAGTTCAAACACTACCGGTGCGGGGTGGAGCAGTCTGGCAGCTCGTCGGGCTCATAACCCGAAGGTCGCAGGTTCAAATCCTGCCCCCGCTACCAACTTCAGATCGGCGCCAACCGGTTTGATGAATGAGGGAAAGCTTGCATTTTTTGGAGCCAACGCTCATAATTCCGCTTCTGATGCGGGGTGGAGCAGTCTGGCAGCTCGTCGGGCTCATAACCCGAAGGTCGCAGGTTCAAATCCTGCCCCCGCTACCAAGTAAAGAGATCGCCTTCGAAGTCCTGCTTCGAAGGCGTTTTTCTTTGGGTGGCTGCGTCGTTTCTGCGTGATCGGGGTCAGCTCCCTTTTCCGCGGGAAAGGGATCTGACCCCGGGCCCGCACCTTGCACCAGCGCGGTGCAGCCGCTATCATCAGCGGCCTAGCAGTACCCCTGAAGGCGGCCTCCCGGCGGGAGTCCGGACCCGGAAGGAGGGCCGCAACCGGCAGGCACTGCAGGTTGCAACCGGAATCCAGTCACCGGAGTCTTTCCGGAAAAGGGGCCCAGCGGGCCCTTTGTCGTTTCCGGGGCGTCATGTTTTCACGCCGGCCAAGGCCGGCACCCAACCAAGAGATCAAGGCAGGCTGTGAGCGACAAGGCAACCGACATCGCGAATCTGCTCGCCCCGACCGTTGTGTCGCTGGGCCTGGAGCTGCTGGGCGTTGAGTATCTGCCGGCCCCCGGCGGTGCGACCCTGCGCCTTTACATCGACGTGCCGCTGGCTGAACAGCCCGAGCGCATCATCAATGTCGACGACTGCGAGCGGGTCAGCCGCGAAGTGTCGGCGCAGCTGGACGTCGAAGACCCGATCAGCGGCAATTACACGCTGGAAGTGTCCTCGCCGGGCGTGGATCGCCCGCTGTTCAACCTGGAGCAGTTCGCTCGCCACCAGGGTGAATCGGCCAAGGTCACGCTGAAGCTGCCGCAGGACAACCGTCGTCGCCTGCAGGGCCGTATCGAAGCGACCGACGAGGCCGCAGGCACCATCACCTTCATCGTCGACAAGACCGAAGTGGTGGTGTCGGCCGACAACATCGACAAGGCACGGATCATGCCCGACTGGGTGGCGCTGGGGCTGGCCCCGAGCAAGCCGACCGGTCCGGCGCCGAAGCGTCCGAAGCCGAACACGAATTCTTCTTCCAACGAGCCGGCGGCAAAGAAGCCGCGCGCGGAGTGAGCCAATGAGCAAGGAACTGTTGCTGGTAGTCGACGCGGTCGCCAACGAGAAGGGCGTGCCGCGTGAAGTGATCTTCGATGCCATCGAGGCCGCCCTGGCCTCGGCAGCGAAGAAGCGCTATCCCGACGAGGAAGTGCTGACCCGCGTGGTCATCGACCACAAGGATGGCAGCTACGAAACCTTCCGCCGCTGGGAAGTGGTGGCCGACGACGTGGTCATGGAATCGCCGGACCGCCAGATCCGCCTGATGGACGCCGTCGACGAGGCCGAAGGCGTGGACGTCGGCGACTACATCGAAGAGCAGATCGAGAACCCGGACTTCGGCCGCATCGCCGCCCAGGCCGCCAAGCAGGTCATCGTCCAGCGCGTGCGCGAAGCCGAGCGCCAGCAGGTCGTGGATGCGTGGAAGGATCGCGTCGGCGAACTGATCACCGGTGTGGTCAAGCGCGCCGAGCGCGGCAACATCTATGTCGACCTCGGTGGCAATGCCGAAGGCTTCATTCCGAAGGACAAGGGCATTCCGCGCGACGTGCTGCGCGCCGGTGACCGCGTGCGCGGCTACCTGGCCGAAGTCCGTTCGGAACCCCGTGGCCCGCAGCTGTTCATCAGCCGCGCCGCCCCGGAATTCATGATCGAGCTGTTCAAGCTGGAAGTGCCGGAAGTCGGCCAGGGCCTGGTGGAAATCAAGGCCTGCGCCCGTGATCCGGGCGACCGCGCCAAGATCGCCGTGCTCGCCCACGACCAGCGCACCGATCCGATCGGTGCCTGCATCGGCATGCGCGGTTCGCGCGTGCAGGCCGTGTCCAACGAGCTCAATGGCGAGCGCGTGGACATCGTGCTGTGGAACGACAACCCGGCCAACTTCGTCATCAACGCGATGGCGCCGGCCGAAGTGCAGTCGATCATCGTCGATGAAGACAAGCACTCGATGGACCTGGCCGTTGCCGAAGACCGCCTGGCCCAGGCGATCGGCAAGGGCGGCCAGAACGTGCGCCTGGCCAGCCGCCTGACCGGCTGGCAGCTCAACGTGATGACCCAGGACCAGGTCACCGCCAAGTCGGAGGCCGAGCAGGCTTCGGCCCGCCAGCTGTTCATGGACAAGCTGGAAGTGGACGAGGAAATCGCCGGCATCCTGGTCAGCGAAGGCTTCGGCACCGTCGAGGAAATCGCGTATGTCCCGGTCGGCGAACTGCTGGCCGTGGAAGGTTTCGACGAAGACATCGTCGAAGAGCTGCGCGCTCGTGCCCGCGATGCGCTGCTCAATGAGGCCCTGGCAGTCGAAGAAGGCCTTGAAGACGGCCAGCCGGCGCAGGACCTGCTGTCCCTGAAGGGCATGGACGAAGCCACCGCATATGCGCTGGCCGGCCACGGCGTGCGTACCAGCGAGGACCTGTCCGACCTGGCCGCCGACGAGGTCATGGACTTCGGCATCGAAGGACTGGATCAGGCGCGCGCAGCTGCGCTGATCCTGGCCGCCCGTGCCGAAGAGATCGCCCGACTGGAACGCGGCGAATGAGCCGGCAATGAACAGGGCCCTGAGCCGCTCAGGGCGTAGAATCCGCGCCACCTCCAGATGCGGGGGGGCGCCCACAAGATCATAGGATCCGAATGTCGCAGCAAACCACCATCCGCAAGCTTGCCGAACTGGTCAACACGCCGGTCGAAAAACTGCTGGAACAGCTGGCCGGTGCCGGCATGAAGTTCAGCGGTCCCGACCAGGTCGTGACCAGCTCCGAGAAGGTGAAGCTCCTGGGCTTCCTTCGTCGTTCGCACGGCAAGCCCGAGCAGGCCCCGGAAGAGAGCGATCAGTCTGCAAAGAAGATCACGCTCAACCGCCGGAAGCAGCAGGAAGTGACGGTCAATTCCGGTCGCAGCAAGACGACCGTGAATGTCGAGGTGCGCCAGAAGCGCACCTACGTCAAGGATGGTGCGCGCGCCATGACGCCGGACGAAGAGCGCGCCGACATCCTGCGCAAGCTGGAAGAGTCGCGCGCCCGCAACCTCGCCGAACAGCAGGCCCTGGCCGAGAAGGATCGTCTGCGCGACGAAGCCATCGTCCGTGCCCGTGAGGAAGAGATTGCGGCCAAGGAACGCGCAGAGGCCGAGAAGAAGGCTGCCGAGGAAGCTGCGGCCGCCGCCAAGGCTGCCGAGGCACTGGCGGCCACCAAGCCCACGCGCGCTCCGATCGATGAAACCGCGCCGCGTCCGCCGCGCACGCCGGCTGCCGCTCCGGCTGCGCCGCGCAGTGCGCCGCCGCCGCCGCGCAACGACGACCGCAACAACCGCAGCGCGCCGCGCAACGAGCGTGGCCCGGGCGACCGTTTCGCCGGCCAGATGCACCTGTCGGCTGCCGACCGTGCGCGTCGTGGCAACAGCAACAACAGCAACACCCGTGGTCGGCCGGGTGGCCGTAACCAGGCCGGTGGCCGTCGCGACATGTCGCGCGGTGGCAACAATGCCGGCCCGCACGCCTTCGAGCGTCCGACCGCGCCGGTGGTGCGTGAAGTGGCGATCGGCGACACGATCACCGTGGCCGACCTGGCGCAGAAGCTCGCGCTGAAGGGCGGCGAGGTGGTCAAGGCGCTGTTCAAGATGGGCGTGATGGCCACCATCACCCAGTCCATCGACCACGACACCGCCGCGCTGGTGACCGAAGAACTCGGCCACAAGGCGATCCGTGCCAACGACAACGACGCCGAGGACGCACTGCTGGCCTCGACCGGTGAAAACCAGGGCGAAGCCACCCAGCGTCCGCCGGTGGTCACCATCATGGGCCACGTCGACCACGGCAAGACCTCGCTGCTGGATTACATCCGCCGCACCAAGGTCGCCACCGGCGAAGCCGGCGGCATCACCCAGCACATCGGTGCTTACCACGTGGATACGCCGAAGGGCGTGATCAGCTTCCTGGATACCCCGGGCCATGCTGCCTTCACCTCGATGCGTGCCCGCGGCGCCAAGCTGACCGATATCGTGGTGCTGGTCGTGGCCGCCGATGACGGCGTCATGCCGCAGACCAAGGAAGCGATCCAGCACGCCCGTTCGGCGGGTGTGCCGCTGATCGTGGCGATCAACAAGATCGACAAGTCCGACGCCGACCCGATGCGGGTCAAGAACGAACTGCTGTCCGAGCAGGTCGTGGCCGAAGATTTCGGTGGTGACACCCAGATGGTGGAGATCTCGGCCAAGACCGGCCTGGGCATCGACGATCTGCTGGACGCCATCTCGATCCAGGCAGAACTGCTGGAACTGAAGGCCGTCGACGAAGGCCGTGCCTCGGGCGTGGTGATCGAGTCGTCGCTGGACAAGGGCCGCGGCCCGGTCGCTACCGTGCTGGTGCAGCAGGGCCGCCTGAAGAAGGGCGACTACCTGGTGTGCGGCATCCAGTACGGCCGCGTGCGTGCGCTGTTCGACGAAACCGGCAAGCAGCCGGAATTCGCCGGCCCGTCCATCCCGGTGCAGGTCCTGGGCCTGTCCGGCGTGCCGGAAGCCGGTGACGACTTCGTGGTGGTCGAGGACGAGCGTCTGGCCAAGGACGTTGCCCAGCAGCGTGAGACCAAGCGCCGTGAATCTCGCCTGGTCGCCACCGCCGGCAGCCGCATGGAAGACATCATGGCGACCCTGGGCAAGGGCGAGGGCCAGCAGGTCCTCAACCTGGTCATCAAGGCCGACGTGCAGGGTTCGGTGCAGGCCCTCAGCCAGGCGCTGGTGGCGCTGTCCAACGAAGACATCCGCATCAACGTGATCCACTCCGGCGTGGGCGGCATCACCGAATCGGACGCCAACTCGGCGGCCGCTTCGAAGGCCACCGTCATCGGCTTCAACGTGCGTGCGGATGCTTCGGCCCGTCGCATCATCGAATCCAACGGCGTGGACCTGCGCTACTTCTCGATCATCTATGACGTGATCGATCAGGTGAAGCAGGTGGCCTCCGGTCTGCTGGGCGTGGAGATCCGCGAAGAGATCATCGGTATCGCCGAGGTCCGCGACGTGTTCCGCAGCTCCAAGCTGGGCGCCGTTGCCGGCTCGATGGTCATCGAGGGCGTGGTCAGGCGCAACAAGCCGATCCGCGTGCTGCGCGACAGCGTGGTGATCTTCGAGGGCGAGCTGGAATCGCTGCGTCGCTTCAAGGAAAACGTCGAGGAAGTCCGCAACGGTACCGAGTGCGGTATCGCGGTGAAGGCCTACAACGACGTCAAGCCGGGTGACCAGATCGAGTGCTTCGAGCGTATCGAAGTGCCGCGCACCTTGTAATGCTGCAAGGTGGCCCGACCAACGGTCGGGCCCCACCATGGACCTGTAGCGCCCGACGGTTGGTCGGGCGACAATCGAATCAAAGGTAGCGCCCGACCGTTGGTCGGGCGACAACTGAACCAAGAGCTCCTCGTGCCCAAGACTTTCCATCGAACCGACCGTGTCTCCGCCCAGCTGCGCCGTGAACTCGGCACCCTGGTGCACAACGCCGTGCGCGAGCATGGGTTGCCCTCGGTGAGCGTGTCCGACGTGGAAATCACCCGCGACATGGCCCATGCCAAGGTGTTCGTCACCGCGCTGATGCCGGAACGTTCGGCCGAAGCCGTGGCCGGCCTGAAGGAGCTGGGCTACCGCCTGCGCATGGACCTGGCCCGCGCGATGAAGCTGCGCCACGTGCCGGAGCTGCATTTCCACTACGACGACTCGGTCGACCGTGGTGAGCACATCGACAACATCCTGCGCGACCTGCCCGATACGCTGGCCGCGGAGAAGCGTCGCGAGAGCGACGAAGAATAACCGCGTGGCGCCGGGCATGCCCGGCGTTGTTGCATTCCGGCTGCGCGATGTCTGATGCAGACCGCGCTGCGGCAGTCGAGCATGGCTCGACCCTACAAAATTCTGCCATGACCCGAATTCAGTTCCGCCGCCTGGATGGCATCCTGCTGCTCGACAAGTCGACCGGCATGAGTTCCAACGCCGCCCTGCAGGTAGCCCGCCGCCTGTTCCGCGCCGAGAAAGGGGGGCACACCGGCAGCCTTGACCCGCTGGCCACCGGCCTGCTGCCGCTGTGCTTCGGCGAGGCAACCAAGATCGCCGGCCTGCTGCTCGGCTCGGCCAAGGCCTACGACGCCGGGATCGTGCTGGGCCAGACCACCGATACCGACGATGCCGAAGGCCAGGTGCTGCTGCAGCGCCCGGTGCCGGCCATCAGTGCCGAAGCGCTGCAGGCCGCACTGGCGGCGCTGACCGGCAACATCCGCCAGCGTGCCCCGATCTATTCGGCGCTGAAGCAGGGCGGTGAGCCGCTGTATGTGAAGGCCCGCCGCGGCGATGTCATCGAAGCGCCCGAACGCGAGGTGCAGGTACATGCCATCGAGGTGCTGGAGCAGCAGCCGGAACGGTTGCGGCTGCGCGTGACCTGCGGCTCCGGCACCTACATCCGCAGCCTGGCCCGCGACCTGGGCGAGGCGCTGGGCTGTGGTGCCCACATCAGCGCACTGCGTCGGCTCTGGGTCGAGCCGTTCCGTGAGCCGGTGATGGTCACCCTGGACCAGCTGCGGGCGATGGTCGAGGCGGGTGACGAGGCGGGCATGGACGCGCTGCTGCTGCCGCTGGCGGCCGGCCTGGCCGAGTACCCGCGGGTCGACCTGGATGCCGACCAGGCCCACCGCTTCTGCGTCGGCCAGCGCCAGCGCGATCTGTCCTGGCCGCGTGGCCTGGTGGCGGTGTTTGGTCCGGACGACGCTGTCCAGGGCCTGGGCCAGGTCGACGAAAGCGGCCTGCTGGCCCCGCAGCGTCGTTTCAACCTCTGACCGGGCCCGGGCGGTTCAGCCCCGGTCCTTGTCCCGGAAGCCCCCGACCGTTACAATTTCGCGGCCGTTTTCCGGCAGCCTGCCTGGCGCAGGTTTCATCCTCGTAGTCCACGGCGAGCCTGGCGGTGCGCGAAGCGCGTTCCTGCCGGCCACGCATCACAGAGAAAAAGAAATGTCGATCGACACCCAGAAGGTCATTGAAGACAACAAGCGCAGCTCGGCTGACACCGGCTCCCCGGAAGTCCAGGTTGCGCTGCTGACCGCCCGCATCGAACTGCTGACCGGCCACTTCAAGACCCACAAGAAGGACCACCACAGCCGCCGCGGCCTGCTGCAGATGGTCAACCGCCGTCGCAGCCTGCTCGACTACCTGAAGAAGAAGGACGTCGAGCGCTACAAGGCCCTGATCGAGAAGCTTGGCCTGCGTCGCTAAGCAACGAATCCCCCGCGGCGCAGCGATGCGCCGCGGTTTTGTTTTGTAGTACCGCAATCCCCGATTCAGGCCGGAACGATCCGGCCACCCGCTGGCGGCAAGGGTCGCCGACGGTCCAAATTCGCAGACAGCATCCCCAAGGACACCCTCCGTGGCAAAAATCACCAAAACCTTCCAGTACGGCAAGCACACCGTCACGCTTGAGACCGGCGAAGTTGCCCGTCAGGCCAGCGGCGCCGTCATCGTCAAGATGGACGACACCGTACTGCTGGTCACCGCCGTCGCCGCCAAGAGCGCGCGCGAAGGCCAGGACTTCTTCCCGCTGACCGTCGATTATCAGGAAAAGTTCTACGCCGGCGGCCGTATCCCGGGTGGTTTCTTCAAGCGTGAAGGCCGTGCGACCGAGAAGGAAACCCTGATCTCGCGTCTGATCGACCGTCCGATCCGTCCGCTGTTCCCGGAAGACTACAAGAACGAAGTGCAGATCATCGCCACGGTCATGTCGTTGAACCCGGACGTGGACGGCGACATCCCGGCCCTGATCGGTGCCTCGGCTGCCCTGGCCCTGGCCGGCACCCCGTTCATGGGTCCGATCGGCGCTGCCAAGGTCGGTTACAAGAACGGCGAGTACATCCTGAACCCGACCGTCAGCGAACTGGCTGACTCGCAGCTGGAACTGGTCGTCGCCGGTACCTCCAACGCCGTGCTGATGGTTGAATCCGAAGCCGCGCTGCTGTCCGAAGAAGTGATGCTGGGCGCCGTGACCTTCGGTCACCGCGAAATGCAGAAGGTCATCAACGCGATCAACGAGCTGACCGTCGAAGCCGGCACCAAGCCGTCGACCTGGGAAGCCCCGGCCAAGAACGACGCGCTGATCTCCGCCCTGAAGGAAGCCATCGGCCCGCGCCTGGGCGAAGCCTTCCAGGTGCGTGACAAGCTGCAGCGCCGTGACGCCATCTCGGCAATCAAGAAGGACGTGTTCGAAACCCTGGCTGGCCGCGTGGCCGCCGAAGGCTGGAACCCGGCCGAGCTGTCGAAGGAATTCGGCGAGCTGGAATACCGCACCATGCGTGACTCGGTGCTGGACACCAAGGTCCGTATCGACGGCCGTGCGCTGGACACCGTCCGCCCGATCGCCGTGAAGACCGGCGTGCTGCCGCGTACCCACGGTTCCTCGCTGTTCACCCGTGGCGAAACCCAGGCCATCGTGACCATCACCCTGGGCACCGCCCGTGACGGTCAGGTCATCGACGCCGTTGCCGGTGAGTACAAGGAAAACTTCCTGTTCCACTACAACTTCCCCCCGTTCTCGGTGGGTGAGTGCGGCCGCATGATGGGCCCGAAGCGCCGCGAAATCGGCCACGGTCGCCTGGCCAAGCGCGGCGTGCTGGCTGTCATGCCGTCGCTGGAAGCCTTCCCGTACACCATCCGCGTCGTCTCGGAAATCACCGAGTCGAACGGTTCCTCGTCGATGGCCTCGGTCTGCGGCTCGTCGCTGGCCCTGATGGACGCCGGCGTGCCGGTGAAGGCTCCGGTGGCCGGTATCGCCATGGGCCTGGTCAAGGAAGGCGAGCGCTTCGTCGTCCTGTCCGACATCCTGGGTGACGAAGATCACCTGGGCGACATGGACTTCAAGGTCGCCGGTACCGCTGAGGGCATTTCCGCCCTGCAGATGGACATCAAGATCGAAGGCATCACCGAAGAGATCATGAAGCAGGCCCTGCAGCAGGCCAAGGCTGGCCGTCTGCACATCCTGGGCGAAATGGCCCACGGCCTGACCGCTCCGCGTGAAGAGCTGTCGGACTACGCGCCGCGCCTGCTGACCATCAAGATCCACCCGGACAAGATCCGCGAAGTGATCGGCAAGGGTGGTTCGACCATCCAGGCCATCACCAAGGAAACCGGCACCCAGATCGACATCCAGGACGACGGCACCATCGTCATCGCTTCGGTCAACGCCATCGCTGCGCAGGCCGCCAAGGCCCGCATCGAGCAGATCACCTCGGACGTCGAACCGGGCCGCATCTATGAAGGCAAGGTCGCCAAGATCATGGACTTCGGTGCGTTCGTCACCATCCTGCCGGGCAAGGACGGTCTGGTCCACGTGTCGCAGATCTCCAGCGATCGCGTCGAGAAGGTCGGCGACGTGCTGAAGGAAGGCGATGTGGTCAAGGTCAAGGTGCTGGAAGTCGACAAGCAGGGCCGTATCCGCCTGTCGATGAAGGCCGTGGAAGAAGGCGACGCCGCCAGCGCCGAGTAATCGGTATTGCTGATTGTGCGGTGGGTGAGGACCGTTGGTCCTCACGCTTTCGCAAATGAAAAAGCGGGCTTCGGCCCGCTTTTTCTTTGCCTGGAATCCTGTGGATGAGGACCGTTGGTCCTTGCACTTACGCGCCTTCTTCGTCCTCCCCCAGCCACCAGACCTGGCCTGGCTCCGGGGCGCTCATCGGGTGCTCGCGCTGTTCGATGGCCTCCAGCACCCGGCTGGGGGCTGCAGCGACCCACACCGCCATGAGCTTTTCCACCGCAGCCCGGCCCTGTGCGGCCACGCCGAGGTCACGTTCGCGTCTCCATTGGTCTTCATCTAGCGCCTCATCACCATGCTGGTGCGGCGTGCCGTAGCTGCAGCGGCGGCACAGCCGGCGCACGGTGGCCGTCCAGTCCTCGACCATGCCGATGCCTGGCAGCGTGATGGCCTCCAGGGCAGCGATGTCATCGGCCGAATCACACTGCACGAACACGGTGAAGGTCGTCATGTCCGATGCCTGCAGGCGCTGCATCGCGTTGAACACCGGCACCTGGCGCTCGCCGTAGGTGCGATGGCCGGTTGATGCGCCGTCGTGCAGCACGATGTCGCCGAAGCGGAAGCCGCTTTCGGGCAGCGGTACGTTGTCGATGCGTGCACGCACCGGATCAATGCGGCTCATGTACACCACTTCGGCATCGGACCACGGTGCCAAGCGCACACAGGCCACGCCGAAGTTGCCCTCGATCGGACCTTCGCCCTCGGGCAGGGTGATGCCACAGCGGGCCCATTGGCGGCGCGCTTCGGCCCAGTCACCGGCGCCGGTGGCGGCGATACCGGCATTCCACGCGGTGGCTTCATCGAACTCGCCGCGCAGCTGTTCTGATTGCCGGTTGTCCTGCAGCGAGGCAGCCCAGTCGCGCAGGTATTTGTGCGCCAATCCGCGCATGTAATGCAGATACGGCACTTCGGGAGCGAGTGCGATCAGCTCGCCGAACAGCGCCACTGCCTGCTGCAGGTCGCCCTCGCGGAAGACGGCGTAGGCGCGTGCCTCCAGTGCCTGGTGTTCGTCGAGGATTTCGTCGTCCAGCAGGTCGCCGTCGTCAATGTCGTTGTGGTCGGTGCTCATGTCCATGCACGGTTGGAGGTCCGCGGCTACCTTAGCCGATGCATGGGAGACCGGCGTCGGTGTGTGTCCTGCTGCAGTGCATGACGGCAATCGCATGTCTGCCCCGATGTCGTCAAGGGATGCGGCGTGCCTGTCCACTGGACGACATGCCGCGACAACCGTCCCACAGCCCCATCCGTTTGCTAACGTGGCTGCGCCTTCGAACCGGGAGATCCCATGTTCCGCCAGACCGTGGCTGTCCTTGCCGTGCTGATTGCCGGTGCCTTGCCCATTGCCGTGCATGCGGCGCCCGCGCAGCCACCGATCTTCGGTGCCTACTACCCCGGTGGTTCGGCCGAGCGCTACCCGGTGTCGAGCATTCCGGCCGAGCGCCTCACCCACCTGTTCTACGCGTTCTCCACCATCGAGGACGGCCGCTGCACGGTCGGCGCCGAAGCGCCGAAGAATTTTGCTGCGCTGGCCGAGCTGAAGAAGGCGCACCCGCATCTGCGCACGCTGATCTCAATTGGCGGATGGGGCGCAGGTGGGTTCTCCGATGCAGCGCTGACCGAGGCCAGCCGCAAGCGCCTGGTCGACTCGTGCATGGCGCTGTTTTTCGACCGCTATGCCGGCAGCTTCGATGGCGTGGACATCGACTGGGAGTTCCCGGTCAGTGGCGGACCGAAGGAGCTGGCGCACCGCCCGCAGGATCGCGCCAACCTGACCCGGCTCGCGCAGGCGTTCCGCGTGGCACTCGACGCGCACGGGCGCAAGGAGCGACAGCCGATGCTGCTGACCGCCGCGCTGGCCGCCGGTCGCCTGCAGACCGATGGCCCCTACGATCCAGCAGCGAGCTACGACCTGCCGGCGTTGGCCAAGGTGTTCGATTTCATCAACCTGATGAGCTACGACATGGGCACCGGTTTCTCGGCGGTGTCGACCTTCAATGCGCCGCTGCATGAAGTGCCGGCCGATCCGCTGGCCCCGGAGCTGCGGCGCTGGAACAACGTGGCCGGCGCGGTGCAGTACTACCGCGAGCACGGCGTGCCGGCCGATAAACTGGTGCTGGGCGTACCGTTCTACGGGCGCGGCTTCAAGGTCACCGGCGATGCAGCGGATGGGCTGTACCAGTCCTACAGTGCGCCGGCCGATGCCGGCGACTGGCGGGTGATCAAGGCGCGCTATCTCGATCAGCCGGGTTGGACGAAACACTGGCAGCCGCAGGCGCAGAGCCCGTGGCTGTACAACGCCGGGCAGAAGATCTTCATCAGCTATGAAGACCCGCGCTCGATCGGCCTGCGTGCGCAGTTCGCCCGCGAGCAGGGCCTGGCCGGGGTGTTCATGTGGGAGCTGACCGGCGACGACGAACAGGCCAGCCTGCTCAACGCCATGCTGGGCCCCTGGCAGAAGGCGCGCATCGGCGATTGAGCTGCATCAGGCGATGCCCGGCGCAATGCCGCAACGCCATTGGCCCAACCCCGCACAGCATCGCCACGCCCGCAGCGTTACGCTGCGGGCATGATCCATCTTGAACGCCTGGACCACCTGGTCCTCACCGTCGCCGACATCGACCGCAGCTGTGATTTCTACCAGCGCGTGCTCGGCATGCAGGTCGTGCGCTTCGGCGCGGGTCGTACCGCGCTGCAGTTCGGCCAGCAGAAGATCAATCTGCATGCGGCCAGTGCTCCGCTGCAGCCGCATGCGCTGCGGCCCACGCCGGGCAGTGCCGACCTGTGCCTGGTCACGCGCATGGCGACAGTCGATGTGCTGTCCCACCTGCAGGCGCAGTCCGTTGCAGTGGAGGAGGGGCCGGTTGCGCGCACCGGCGCGCTGGGGCCGATCGAATCGGTGTATTTCCGCGACCCGGATGGCAACCTGATCGAAGTGAGTCGTTACCCCGACGAGGCATGATCCTGCTTGGGTAGCGTCGAGCTTGCTCGACGGTGCTTGGCGCGAAATCAACAGCTGTCGAGCAAGCTCGACGCTACAGGGGGCGTTGCGCGCAACGGTAGGTAGCGCCGGGGCATGCCCGGCGAAGGTTCAGTTGGCCCAGACGCTGTTGGGATCGCCGTTGCGGGCGCGGCGCTGGCTGGCCACTGCCAGGCGGGCAAAGCCGAAGGCCATGGCCAGCGCGATGGCGTCGACCCAGAACAGCGGCCAGTGGCCACGCGCGGCGGCGCGCCACAGCCAGTCACCATTGAGTGCGCCGTGCAGCACCGGTACCAGCGCGGTACTGATCGCCGCCGCCCACAGCAACTCGCGTGCGGCCTGCGCCGGGCGTCGCAGCGCGGCCCATAGCGCACAGGCCGCCCAACTGCCGAAGCAGGCCCAGCGGATGCCGCGATCGACCGCTGTCGGCGCCAGCCGCTCCAGCACCAGCGCGGTGACGAACGCGACCGAGATCGCCACGCACAGGCCGATGCACACGCCGACCGTCGCCCGCGCCATGTTCACCCCGGCGCGCGGCTGCTGCGGCTGGCGACGCTTGCGCCGTGACTCGATCCACAGCAGGTTGCCCGAATAGAACAGGAACGCACCGCCAAGGCCGAGCAGGAAGTACAGCCAGACCACCACGCCGTTGCCGAATTCGCCGAAGTGCAGCGCGTAGGCGGCGCTGAGCGTGGCGTGGTTGGCGTCGCGCTGGCCCGGCAGCTGCGAGGCCAGAACGTCGCCGGTGGCCACGTCCAGCGCCACCGCGCCAAGCGGGCCGAGCGTGCCGGTGGATTCGCCGGTGATCTCGATGGTGGCATTGGCATCGCCGGCATTGGCCAGCTTCAGGTAGGCCGGTTCGAAGTTGGCCACGCCCTGTGCGCGGGCGACTTCAAGCGCGCGCGCATGCAGCACGCGCAGGCTGCCCGGCGGTGCCGGAATGCCACTGGCATCGCGCACGGGCGCGGTGTCCATCGCCGTCGGCACCGCCTGCAGCGCCTTGCCGTCGTAGATCAACGGGTTGAGCAGGGCCATCTGCACGAACACCAGGCAGAGCAGGGCACCGGTCACCGCGAACATCAGGTGGAAAGGCAGGCTGAGCACGCCGATCACGTTGTGCGCGTCCTGCCACAGCTGCTTCAGGTTGCGGCCCGGACGCAGCGCGAACAGGTCGCCGAGCAGCTTCGGCAGATGGATCACCAGGCCGCTGAGCAGTGCCATGCCGTACAGCAGGCTGACAATGCCCATCACGTAGATCCCGGCCACGGGCAGGCCGAGGCTGTAATGGAGCTCGTTGACCAGTTCGGCCAGTCCGGTCTGCGGTGGTGTGGGGCTGCCGGCGATCTGGCCGGGCCAGGCATAGCGCCAGCTGCCGTCATCGGCCTGCCAGTACGCAAGCGGCTGCGGGTGTTCGGCGCCGGGGAAGGTCATGCCGACGTGGCGGCGTGCCTCCGGATGCGCAGCCAGCACGTCTTCCAGCAGGTACTGCGCATCGTCCAGCCCGGCGGGCAGTGCGGTGGCGGCTCCCGGGGTCTGCCACAGTGGCAGGTCGTGATGGAACAGGGTCAGCGCACCTGCGTAGAAGGCCACGAACAGGCCGAAGCCGGCCACCAGGCCGACCCAGGTATGCAGGGTGGTGAACGTGCGCAGGGTCTGCGAACTGAACTTCATGGGAGAGGTCTCATTGCACCGCGCCGGTCAGGCGCAGCAGCCCGAGCATGGCGAAGCCGGCGGCGGCGCTGCCACCCAGCACCAGCCAGGCGCGCAGCGCGCTGCGGAAACTGAACGCCCACAGGGCGGCCAGCATCCACAGCGGGATGAAAGCGATCAGGGTCGGCACCAGCGCCCGCTGCCAGGGGCCGGGCGGTACCCATGCCAGCAGGCCGGTCGCGGCCGCGGCCAGGAAGAAGCCGGCCACGGTGCCAGCGAAGGCGCGCGGCCACATCAGGGCGACTCCGTGCCGGGACGGTGCCAGGCGGCCAGCGCCGGCAACAGCATCGCGGCCAGCATCCAGGTGCACAACATCGCCACCAGGCCGGCGGCAAAGCCGAGCTCGGCCATCCACAGCCACAGCGCGGCGGCAGCGGCGACCAGGCCGATCTGGCGGCCCAGGCGGCCGGCGCGGCGCAGGCGCGGCCAGCGGCAATGCGGCGAAGCGGCATAGAAGGCCAGCGCCGAGAACATCGCTGCCAGCATGCCCAGGCTGCAGAAGCCGAGCGTGGAAAGGCCGACGGTGATCATTGCGGGCGGCCGGCGCGGCAGCGGGCCGGCGAACGCGGGGCACGGGCGGGGCCGGCGGAAGCCGGTCGGAGCGGGTGGCGCATCACGGGGTCCTGGGGGAAAGCGGGCAGGCTGGCACGGAGCGGCCTGCGCCGACATGGTAATCATTGCAATTTCACGCCGCCAGCGAGGCACATTCAGCCGACCGTACGGTAGTCCTTGGGCTTTCCCGTGCGCTGGTTTAAGATCATCGTAGAACCCTGACTGGAACAAGGTGGCCCGCGCCCAGCGCCGGCCGAGCGTGCGACATGAGCACTACCACCGCCCACTGTTGACCTGCCCCCGAAGGCCCTGTGTTCCAGGCGCCCTCGCGGCGCTTTTTTATTGCCCGGGCCGCGGCCCGGGAACGCTTTCCAGCCCGCCCCGCGGGCCCCGCACGAAGCCACTGCGATGATCAACATTACCCTTCCCGACGGCAGCCGCCGCGAGTTCGAAAATCCCGTCAGCGTCATGGACGTCGCCCAGTCGATCGGTGCCGGCCTGGCCAAGGCCACCATCGCCGGTTCCGTCGATGGCGTGCTGGTCGATGCCAGCGACGTCATCGACCACGATGCCAGCCTGCGCATCATCACCGCCAAGGACGAGGAGGGCGTGGAGATCATCCGCCACTCCTGCGCCCACCTGGTCGGCCACGCCGTCAAGCAGCTCTACCCGGACGTGAAGATGGTGATCGGCCCGGTGATCGCCGAAGGCTTCTATTACGACATCTACTCCGAGCGCCCGTTCACCCCGGACGACATGGCCGCGATCGAGAAGCGCATGGGCGAGCTGATCGCCCAGGACTACGACGTCATCAAGAAGATGACCCCGCGCGCCGAGGTGATCGAGATCTTCAAGGCCCGTGGCGAGGACTACAAGCTGCGCCTGATCGAGGACATGTCCGACGACATCCAGGCGATGGGCATGTACTACCACCAGGAATACGTGGACATGTGCCGTGGCCCGCACGTGCCGAACACGCGCTTCCTGAAGGCCTTCAAGCTGACCCGCATCTCCGGCGCCTACTGGCGCGGCGACGCGCAGAACGAGCAGCTGCAGCGCATCTACGGCACCGCCTGGGCCGACAAGAAGCAGCTCGAGGCGTACATCAAGCGCATCGAAGAAGCTGAAATGCGTGACCACCGCCGCATCGGCAAGCAGCAGGACCTGTTCCACCTGCAGGAAGAAGCACCGGGCCTGGTGTTCTGGCACCCGAAGGGCTGGGCGCTGTGGCAGGTGGTCGAGCAGTACATGCGCAAGGTCTACCGCAACAGCGGCTATGGCGAAGTGCGCTGCCCGCAGATCCTGGACGTGAGCCTGTGGAAGAAGTCCGGTCACTGGGACAACTACCAGGACAACATGTTCTTCACCGAATCGGAGAAGCGCACGTACGCGGTCAAGCCGATGAACTGCCCGGGCCACATCCAGGTGTTCAACCAGGGCCTGCACAGCTACCGCGACCTGCCGATCCGCTATGGTGAGTTCGGTTCGTGCCATCGCAACGAGCCGTCCGGCGCGCTGCACGGCATCCTGCGCGTGCGTGGCTTCACCCAGGACGACGGCCACGTGTTCTGCACGGAAAACCAGATCGAGTCGGAAGTGACGGCCTTCCACCAGCAGGCGCTGGCGGTCTACCAGCACTTCGGTTTCGACGAGATCCAGATCAAGATCGCGCTGCGCCCGGAATCGCGCCTGGGTGACGACGCCACCTGGGACAAGGCCGAAGGCGCGCTGCGCTCGGCGCTGACCGCCTGTGGCGTGGAATGGCAGGAGCTGCCGGGCGAGGGCGCCTTCTACGGCCCGAAGATCGAGTACCACCTGAAGGATGCCATCGGCCGTACCTGGCAGCTGGGCACCATGCAGGTGGACTTCATGATGCCGGGCCGCCTGGGCGCCGAGTACGTGGACGAGAACAGCCAGAAGAAGCACCCGGTCATGCTGCACCGCGCCATCGTCGGCTCGATGGAGCGCTTCCTGGGCATCCTGATCGAGCACCACGCCGGCCAGTTCCCGGCCTGGCTGGCGCCGACCCAGGTGGTGGTGGCCAACATCACCGACGCCCAGGCCGACTACGTCTCGGGCGTGACCAAAACCCTTGCGGAGCAAGGCTTCCGCGTCAGCTCGGATTTGCGTAACGAGAAGATCGGCTATAAAATCCGCGAGCATACGTTGCAGCGCGTGCCCTACCTGCTGGTCATCGGTGACCGCGAGAAGGAAAATGGGGCTGTGGCGGTGCGTACGCGTTCTGGCGAAGACCTGGGCAGCATGAGCCTGCAGGCCTTCATCGAGCGGCTCCACGCCGAGGGCGCGTAAGCAAAGGTCCGGTCCGGGCGCACAGGCACCCGGACCGGTTCGATACCCTTGGGAGAACGTAATATCAGCACCCCTGACAACAAACAGAACCGCAAGAATCAGGAAATCCGTGTGCCGCGCGTCCGCGTGATCGGCAGTGACGGAGAAATGATCGGCGTGTTGTCGCGCGACGAAGCGCTGTCCATGGCCGAAGATGAAGGCCTGGACCTGGTCGAGATCCAGCCGCAGGCCGATCCGCCGGTCTGCAAGATCATGGACTTCGGCAAGTTCAAGTTCGAAGCGCAGAAGAAGGCCAGCGAGGCCAAGAAGAAGACCAAGCAGGTCGAGATCAAGGAAGTGAAGTTCCGTCCGGTCACGGACGAGGGCGACTACCAGATCAAGCTGCGCAAGATGCGCGGGTTCCTCGAAGATGGTGACAAGATCAAGGTCAACATCCGTTTCCGTGGCCGTGAAATGAGCCACCAGGAACTGGGCCGCGAAATGGCCAACCGGATCGAGACCGATCTGGGCGAGGACATCGTCATTGAATCCCGTCCGCGCCTGGAAGGGCGTCAGATGGTCATGATGATCGCGCCGAAGAAGAAGACCTGAGGCCTGACGGGCCGCCTTCCGGGGCGCCTGGCTGAAGGGTTCAGGGTGAGGGGACGCCGCTGGCGTCCCTTTGCTTTTGCAGGACGCCGGTGAATCGCCGGTAAAGGGTTGCAGGGGCTGGTGGCAGGGCGGTTTTGCCTGTATCATGCCCGGCTCGACCCACCCAGGACGGGTCGTACGCCGATCATGGCAGGACGGAAAGAGCGGCCCAGGCCGCCGCCAGATCAGTCAGAAACCAGGGTCATATCCCATCAAGGACATTGCAATGCCCAAGATCAAGACCAACCGGGCAGCGGCCAAGCGTTTCCGCAAGACCGCCTCGGGCAAGTACAAGTGCGGCCACGCCAACCGTAGCCACATCCTCACGAAGAAAGCGACCAAGCGTAAGCGTAATCTGCGTCAGACGGGCCATGTCCGTGCAGAAGACGCAGGCCGTCTGGACCGCATGCTCCCTTACCTCTGAGGAACTGAAAAATGGCACGAGTTAAGCGTGGCGTACAGGCGCGTCGCCGCCACAAGAAAATCCTGGATCTCGCCAAGGGCTATTACAACGCCCGCCGCAAGGTCTTCCGCGTCGCCAAGCAGGCGGTCATCAAGGCACAGCAGTACGCCTACATCGGCCGTAAGCAGAAGAAGCGCAACTTCCGTTCGCTGTGGATCACCCGTATCAATGCGGCTGCCCGCATCAACGGCCTGAGCTACAGCCGCTTCATGAACGGTCTGCTGAAGGCCGGCATCACCCTGGATCGCAAGGTCCTGGCTGACATCGCCGTGCACGACGCAGCCGGTTTTGCTGCGCTGGCCGAAAAGGCCAAGGGCGCGCTGGCGGCATAAGTCCTTCCCGATGCCGTAACCGTTCACTCGGACGGTGTCAGGTCAAGGCAATGCATGGGGAAGGGCGCAAGTCCTTCCCCATTCTTTTTTGGGTCCCGGCGAGGCCACGACGGCAGCGCGGGGACGGCGGTGGCGACAGGGGTCGGCCCTTCGCGCATCGCGATGGCAGATCGACTGGAGTTCCAGCCCCCCATGAGCGACATCCAATCCCTCACCACCCAGGCGCTGGCCGATGTGGCCGCCGCACAGAGCCCCGACGTGCTGGAGCAGCTGCGCGTGGCCCTGCTTGGCAAGAGCGGCAGCATCACCTCGCAGCTCAAGCAGCTCGGTGCCCTGCCGGCCGACGAGCGCAAGGCCGCCGGTGAAGCGATCAACCAGGCCCGCGACGTGCTGACCCGCGCGCTGGGCGAGCGCAAGGCGCTGCTGGAAGACGCGGCACTGGATGCGCGCCTGGCCGCCGAAGCCATCGACATCACCCTGCCGGGCCGCAATGGCGACCGTGCCGGCCTGCACCCGATCACCCGCACCCTGGAGCGCATCACCGGCATCTTCGGCCGGCTGGGCTACGAGCTGTCGGAAGGGCCGGAGATCGAGGACGACTGGCACAACTTCGAGGCGCTGAACTTCCCGCCGCACCACCCGGCGCGCGCCATGCACGACACCTTCTACTTCGGCGACGGCCGCCTGCTGCGTACGCATACCTCCGGTGTGCAGGTGCGCTACATGGGCGACCACGCGCCGCCGCTGCGCATGATCGCCGCCGGCAAGGTGTACCGCAGCGACAGCGACCAGACCCACTCGCCGATGTTCCACCAGGTGGAAGGCCTGCTGGTCGACGAGCATTCGACCTTCGCCGACCTGAAGGGCACGCTGGCCGAGTTCGTGCGCGCGTTCTTCGAGCGCGACTTCGAGATGCGCTTCCGCCCCAGCTACTTCCCGTTCGTTGAACCGGGCGCGGAAGTGGACATCGCCTGGCAGCAGCCCGATGGCAGCACCCGCTGGCTGGAAGTGCTCGGCTGCGGCATGGTGCATCCGAACGTGCTGCGCAATGTCGGCATCGATCCGGAGCGCTACACCGGCTTCGCCTTTGGCATGGGCGTGGAGCGTTTCGCGATGCTGCGCTACGGCGTCAACGACCTGCGCGCGTTCTTCGAGAACGATGTGCGGTTCCTGAAGCAGTTCGCGTAAGCCGCAACCGTGTAGAGCCGAGCCCTGCTCGGCTGCTTTCTGGATGGACGCCTGCTTGCGCATGCGCTGGGCGACCCCAAAAACCGCAACGGGAGGCACGCCTCCCACCAGGGTGACACCATGAAATTCTCCGAAAACTGGCTGCGCAGCCACGTCCCGACCTCCGCCTCGCGCGATGAGCTGAGCGCGGTGCTGACCGCCATCGGCCTGGAAGTGGAAGAAGTAACCGCGCTTGGCGAAGGCCTCGATCACGTGGTCGTGGCACGCATCGTTGAAGCCGTGCGCCATCCGGAAGCCGACCGCCTGCAGGTGTGCAGGGTCGATGCCGGGCAGGGCGAACTGCTGCAGATCGTGTGTGGCGCACCGAACGCACGCCCGGGCCTGGTCGCGCCGCTGGCGATGGTTGGTGCGCAGATCGGCGAGCTGAAGATCAAACCGGCCAAGCTGCGTGGCGTCGAGTCCAACGGCATGCTGTGCTCGGCCAAGGAGCTGGGCCTGGACAGCGATGCGTCCGGCCTGCTGGAACTGCCGGACGATGCCCCGATCGGCCAGACCCTGGTCGAGTACCTGGGCCTGCCGGACGCCAGCATCGAGATCAAGCTGACCCCGAACCGCGCCGACTGCTTCAGCCTGCGCGGCATCGCCTACGACGTCGCCGCCGCCACCCGCAGTGAAGTGCTGGATTTCGCCGCCGATGCCATTCCGGCAGTCGGCAGCCGTGAGTTGAGCATCCAGCTCGACGCCGGCGCCGAAGCGCCGCGTTACCTGGGCCGTGTCATCGAAGGCGTCAATGCTGCCGCCAGGACCCCGCTGTGGATGGCCGAGCGCCTGCGCCGCAGCGGCGTGCGTCCGGTCTCGCTGCTGGTCGACATCACCCAGTACGTGATGCTGGAGCTGGGCCAGCCGATGCACGCGTACGACCTGGGCACCCTGCAGGGCAGCATCGCCGTGCGCCGTTCGCGCGCGGGCGAGACGCTGAAGCTGCTGGACGGCCGCGATGCTGCGCTGGACGACAGCTTCCTGGTGGTCACCGATGCTGACCGTGCGGTCGGCCTGGCCGGCCTGATGGGCGGCTTCGACACCCGCGTCACCGACGCGACCACCGCCGTGTTCCTGGAAGCCGCGCACTTCGCGCCGGCCGCGATCATGGGCCGTGGCCGCAAGCTGGGCCTGCACACCGATGCCGGCCATCGCTTCGAGCGCGGCGTCGATCCGGCGCTGCCGCGCACCGCGATCGAGTACGCCACCCGCCTGGTGCTGGACCTGGCCGGCGGTACACCGGCACCGGTCACCGAGGCCGTGCGTGAAGCCGATCTGCCGCAGCCGGCGACCATCGTGCTGCGCCGCGCCCGCATCACCCGCGTGCTCGGCATCAGCATCGACGATGCCGAAGTCGAGCGCATCCTGCGCGCGCTTGGCATGGACGTGGTTGCCACCGCCGAGGGCTGGCAGGTCACGGCGCCGAGCCGCCGCTTCGACATCGCCATCGAAGAAGACCTGATCGAAGAGCTGGCCCGCATCCACGGTTACGAGCAGATCCCGACCACGCTGCCGGGCGGTGCCTCGCGCGTGGCGATGCCGAGCGAGACGCAGCTGGACGCGCTGAGCGTGCGCCGCCAGCTGATCGCCCGTGACCAGCAGGAAACCGTCAACTTCGCCTTCGTCGACGACGCGCTGCTGACCCAGTGGCAGCTGCGCGACGGTCTGGTGCCGCTGGCCAACCCGCTGTCGGCGGAACTGGCGGTGATGCGTCCGTCGCTGCTGCCGGGCCTGGTCGCCACGCTTGGCCGCAATGCCGCGCGCCAGCTGGGCCGCGTGCGCCTGTTCGAGATCGGCCGTGTGTTTGCCCAGCAGAGCGGAGACGGCCAACCGGCGCCGCTGGAAACCCCGCGCGTGGCCGCTGCGGTCTGCGGTGAGGCGCAGGCGGTGCAGTGGGGCCTGCCGACCCGCAAGGTCGATTTCCATGACCTGAAGGGCGACCTGGAATCGCTGGCGGCTGCCAGTGGCGCGCAGCTGGAGTTCCGTCCGTCGGCCCGCGCCTACGGCCACCCGGCGCGTTCGGCCGAGGTGTTCCGCGATGGCGTGGCCATCGGCTGGATCGGCCAGATCCATCCGCGCCTGGCGCGGGCGATGGAGATCGAGGCCGACGTGTACGCCTTCGAGCTGGACCTGGAGCCGCTGACCGCCCGTCGCCTGCCGCGTGCCGGCGAGCTGTCGCGCTTCCCGGCGGTGCGCCGCGACCTGGCGTTCCTGGTGCCTGAGCAGGTGGCCTGGGCCGACCTGGCGGCGACCGTCCGCCAGGCCGCCGGCCCGCTGCTGCGCGACCTGAACCTGTTCGACCGCTATGTTGGCCAGGGCGTCGAGCCGGGCTTCAAGAGTCTCGCTATGGGCTTGATTTTGCAGGACAAGTCGCGCACTCTGACGGACCGCGACGTGGATGCGGTGGTGGCCGAGGCGGTCACTGCCATCGAGCGTGAACACCACGCCCGGATCCGCGGCTGAGCGGGCAGCACTCGGGGGTAGCAGGCAATGGCATTGACCAAGGCGGAGATGGCGGAAAAGCTGTTCGACGAAGTCGGTCTGAACAAGCGTGAAGCCAAGGAATTCGTCGACGCGTTTTTCGATGTGCTGCGTGAAGCATTGGAACAGGGACGTCAGGTGAAGCTGTCGGGCTTCGGTAATTTCGATCTGCGGCGCAAGAACCAGCGCCCGGGTCGCAACCCCAAGACCGGCGAGGAAATTCCGATTTCCGCCCGTACGGTGGTCACCTTCCGTCCGGGCCAGAAGCTCAAGGAGAGGGTGGAGGCTTATGCTGGATCCGGGCAGTAACCGCGAACTACCGCCGATCCCGGCCAAGCGCTACTTCACCATTGGTGAGGTCAGCGAGCTGTGCGACGTCAAGCCGCACGTCCTGCGCTACTGGGAAACCGAGTTTCCCAGCCTTGAGCCGGCCAAGCGCCGAGGCAACCGCCGCTACTACCAGCGCCATGACGTGCTGATGGTGCGGCAGATCCGCAGCCTGCTGTACGAACAGGGCTACACCATCGGTGGTGCCCGCCTGCGCCTGGATGGCCCCGATGCCCGCGAGGAATCGGCGCTGAGCAACCAGATCATCAAACAGGTGCGCATGGAGCTGGAAGAAGTGCTGCAGTTGTTGCGCCGCTGATCCCATTTCCATCGTAATCCGCTATACTTCACGGCCCGCCGCACTGGCGGGCACATCGCAGCATCAGTCGGGGCGTAGCGCAGCCTGGTAGCGCATCTGCCTGGGGGGCAGAGGGTCGTCGGTTCGAATCCGGCCGTCCCGACCACTGTGATGAATCAAGGAGCCTGCGCAGCAATGCGTGGGCTTTTTTGTGCGTTCTGCAGATGCTGATCAGTCTTCCGCGAAGCGGTAGATGAGTTCCGGATCGCCTTCATCCAGGCCATGCACGATGCCGCTGCCCACGAAGCCGGCGGCAGCGAGCAGGCGTTGCATGCCCGTGTTGGAGGCATTGGTCGAGGTGAACAGCTTGCCGCCACCGCGCCACGTGATCGCGTGCCGCAGCAGGATGGCGCCGATGCCCTGGCTGCGCTGTTCGCGCGCCACCATCAACATTTCAATGAAGGCTTCGCCAAAGAAGTGGTGATGGATGACCAGGTAGCCGACGATCTTGCCGTCCTGCTCGGCGACCTGCACGACGCCGTGCGCCAGCCAGTCGGCAATCTGCATGATCCGCCGTGGATCAGTGGCTGCCACGCTGTCGAGCGCGATCAAGGCATCTGCGTCCTGCGGAATGCCGTCGCGCAGGTGTGGAGAAGAGGACGTCCGGTTCATCGCGGGCGCAGCTTCAGCAACAGGCCGCCACCCGACACAAAGCAGGCGAGCAGGACCGCAATCGACAGCGGCAGGTGGAATTCACTGCGACCGAACAGGGCAAAGGCCAGATGGATAAGTGCCGTGCCAATGCCGAGCCCCCCGCACGCCAGTGCATAGCTGCGCGCCGTGGATGTGCCCAGCACGATCTGGCGATAACCCCAAAGCACGGCGCCGACTGCGAACAGGTTGAACAGCAGGAAGCCCTGGATGCCACCGGGGACATGGAACATGGCCCATTCCTGCCAGAACGCAGCGTCGATCTGATGCAGGATCAACGCCAGCAGCGTCGCCAGATACCATCGTTCCATGTCGTGCTCCCTGCCGTGCAGGCCATAGTCTATCGACTCCGCCTGGCACGCACGCCTGCTCGATGCAGCCAGCGCGCGGCCGGCAGTCAATACACACGGAACTCGGCACGGCAGCCGTCGCTGACCCACACCCCACGGCGGTCCCAGCCCCAGTTGCGGTCCTCGATGCAGGCTGTCACCGATTTCTGCCTGACCAGCCGTACCTCATGGCGCACGCGAATCCGGCACTCCTTGTCCTTGTTCTCGTAGGACTCGCAGACCAGGCGTTCGCCCTCGTTGTCGCGATCACGGCTGCGGCCACGTCCCGGCCAGCGGCCGTGTTCGTCGGCAACGAACTCGGCGCGGCAGCCGTCGGTCACCCACAGCATGCGCCGGCTCTGGCCCCAGTTCTGGTCTTCCACGCAACGGGTCACCGACAGCTGCCTGGCCAGGCGCATCGGTCCCTCGATGGGGCATTGCTCGGTCTTGTTGAACTGGGATTCGCAGCGCAGCGCTGGAATGTGATCAGTGTCGTAGTCCTGGGCGGCCACGGCGGTGGCGGCCAGCAGCAGGGCAAGGGCGGCGCTGGTGATCGGCAGCAGCGGGCGAAGGGTCATGGGGAGCCTCGGGCGGGGATTCGGGCGGCAAGAATGACCCAGCACGGGGCCGTCGGAACGCATTGTTCCGGAAGCGGCTCAGGAGGGATTTAGTAGTGCGCACCAGCCCATGCAGAGGCTTACATCCCGTATCATCGCTGCACATCCGATCGCATCGGTTTACACCTTCTTACATGTCTTCCACGCCTGTCGGCGCAGCCTGTGGCTGCCGTCACTGGTGTGCGGGCGGCCTGTGGGGGAGGATGCGCGGACCACGACGACCACAGGGGGTTGCGTTGATCAGCAGTACCGTCATTCATCGCTCGGCCGACGCAGGTGGCGCCGAGGTGCGGGTCCTGGACACTACGTTCAAGGGCAAGCATGTGTTCGTTGCCTGGGGGCTGCGCGGGCCGGAACTGACCCGCAGCGCGGACCCGGCTGCCACTGTGGCTGCGCGCAAGGCATTGCATGCCGTTGCCGGGCATAGTGAAGGGCCGCGCAGCCCGGAAGTGTTCATCGCCAACCAGTCGGCGGTGGCGATCACGGTCTATCGGCTGCTTACCGACGCACGCTCCGGTGACGCCATCTTCTTCCTGTGCGATTCACCGGCGGTGGTCGAGTGGCTGATCACCGCGCTGGAAGTGCAGGGCGCGGACTGATTCCGCGCTCCGGCGCGCATTGATTCAAGCCAGGGCCGTGTCCACGGCGGCCCGCGCATGCAGGGCGGTGGTATCGAACAGCGGCACTGCACTGTCCTCCGGGCGTACCAGCAGCATGATCTCGGTGCAGCCAAGAATGATTGCTTCGGCACCGCGCGCCACCAGTCGCGCGATCACGCCGGCATAGACCTGCCGTGAGTGCTCGCTGACCACACCAGCGATCAATTCCTGGTAGATGATGTCGTGCACGCTGCGACGATCATCGGCTTCGGGTACCAGCACCTCCAGTCCGAAGCGATCCTGCAGCCGGCCGCGGTAGAAGTCCTGTTCCATGGTGAAGGCGGTGCCGAGCAGGCCCACCTTGCGTGCGCCTGCCTGCACGATGGCCTGGGCGGTGGGGTCGGCGATATGCAGCAGCGGCAGCGTGCAGGCCGCCTCGATGCGATCGGTCAGCTTGTGCATGGTATTGGTGCAGATCAGCAGCAGGTCGGCGCCGCCCGCCTGCAGGCGCCGCGCGCCATCGACCATGTGGTCACCCAGGGTGTCCCAGTCGCCCTCGTGCTGCAGCTGCTTGATGCCGGCGAAATCCACCGACCACAGCAGCAGCTGTGCCGAGTGCGCACCGCCGAGCCGCCGCCGTACCTCCTCGTTGATGAGCCGGTAGTACTGGGCCGAGCTTTCCCAGCTCATGCCGACGATCAGGCCGAGAGTCTTCATGCACAGCTCCATGCCAGGAGTTGCTATTGCAGCACAGGCAGCGGGTGAGTTGCACTACACATTAGTGTTTGCTAATGTGTTGATCATGATCGAGAACGCCCTGTTCAAGGCGCTGGCCGACCCCACCCGGCGCCATATCTTCGAAAAGCTGGCCCAGGGGGGGCAGCATGCCAGCGCGCTGCGCGAGGGCATGGCGATCAGCCAGTCTGCGATGTCCCAGCACCTGGCGGTGCTGCGCGATGCTGGGCTGGTGAGCGAACAACGCCAAGGGCGCTTCGTCCACTACGAGGTCGATCCGCGCGGACTGGCCCACATCGGCAACTGGCTGCAGCGCTACCGGGCCTACTGGCCCGCGCGTATGGATGCCTTGCAGGATCTGCTGAAGGAGATGGACTGATGGACGATGTTCTGAACGAAGCGGCTCCTGCGTTGGTGATGGAGCAGTGGCTGCCAGCGCCACCGGAACAGGTCTGGCGCGCACTGTTCGACCCTGCGCTGCGTGAGCGTTGGTTGCCTGCGGCCGATCTTGCCGATTCGCAGCCCTGCTTGTGCGAGGAGGGGCGGGAGCTGGGGTTCCACCTGCGAGATGCGCAGCCCCCGCATCTGCACAGCCTGGTGTGTTTCCGGCTGCGCGCGGATGACGGTGGGGGGACGGTGCTGACCATTGTGCATCGGCTCAGCGACCTGCGCGCGCTGCTGCCGTTGGCCGCCAACGATGAGCATCGCACGGTGATGCGCGCGGCTTGAACGGGCGCCAGGGTCGAACGCTACAGGGAGCAGGCACATGCGGGACAGAATGCAGCTGGTACCAATGGTGGTGGAGCGCAGCGAGCGCGGTGAGCGCTCCTATGACATCTACTCGCGGCTCCTGCGTGAGCGCATCATCTTTCTCAACGGCGAAGTCGATGACACTGTGTCGGCGCTGGTCTGCGCGCAGCTGCTGTTCCTGGAATCGGAAAACCCGGAGAAGCCGATCCATCTGTACATCAACTCGCCGGGTGGGGTGATCTCCAGCGGCCTGGCGATGTACGACACCATGCAGTACATCTCGGCCCCGGTGCATACGCTGTGCATGGGCACTGCGCGGTCGATGGGTTCTTTTCTGCTGATGGCCGGCGAGCCGGGACACCGTGCGGCGTTGGCCAATGCCAGCCTGCATGTGCACCAGCCGCTGGGCGGGGTGCAGGGCCAGGCTTCGGACATCTTCATCCACGCCGAGGAAATGCAGCGCACCAAGCAGCGCATCACCCGGCTGTATGCGCAGCATTGCGGACGCAGTGTCGTGGAGGTCGAGCAGACCCTGGATCGCGATCGTTTCATGAGTGCCGAGCAGGCATGCGAATGGGGATTGATCGACCAGGTACTGGTACGGCGCGACGCACTCGCGGCCTGAGCCTGCCTCTGTAACCACCACATCCATGCTGCGCTGTGTGTGCCGCGGCAGGCCCGGCGCACTCTATGCTGGTTGGATCTTCTGAAGTGGATGTGCGCTATGGCCCTGCATACCTGGTGGTGGTTCCTCGCCACGGTGTTCGTTCTGTGTGGTACGCCGGGGCTGAACATGCTGCATATCCTCGGTCGCAGCGTCGGGCTGGGGTTCCGTGGCAGTGTGCCGGCGATGGCCGGCTGCCTGCTGGCGATGCTGCTGGTGCTGGCGGCCTCCGCAGCAGGCCTGAGTGCGCTGCTGCATTCGTCGCCGATGCTGTTCGAGGTGCTGCGTTATCTGGGCGTGGCCTATCTGGCCTGGCTGGGCCTGAAGGCATGGCGTGACAGTTGCCGGCCGGCACCGCCGGTGACGGTCGATGCTACGCCGCCGGTTGCGGACTCGCTGGGCGCGTGGAAGGTGTTCCGTGGTGGCCTTCTGGTGGGCCTGAGCAATCCCAAGCTGCTGCTGTTCGCGGCGGCGTTCCTGCCGCAGTTCGTCGACCCATCACGCGGCCAGGCGCTGCAGTACAGCGTGCTGGTGGCCACCTTCGCCGCGTGCGAACTGTTCTGGTACGTGATGTATGCGGCCGGTGGCCATGGCCTTCGCCGCTGGTTGGCCAAGCCGTTTGCGCGACGCTGGTTCGAGCGCCTGGTGGGCAGCGTGTTCCTGGCGTTTGCCGTCGCGCTGCTGCGCTTCCGTCCGCGCTGATTCACGCCGCGCACGCGGCCTGTTCACGATTGCCGCATCGGCCACGGCCTAGCCTGATCATCCAGTACGCAGTCCCCGCAGGGAAAGGTTTGACATGATCAAGTGGGCCATCATCTTCGCCGTCATCGGTGTGATCGCAGGCGTGCTCGGCTTCGGTGGCATTGCCGGTGCCGCGGTCGGTATCGCCAAGTTCCTGTTCTGGGCCGGCATCATCATCGCCGTGGTGCTGTTCCTGCTCGGCATGACCGTAGCGAAGAAGGTCAGCTAGCGTTGATCGCGCAGCAGCGTGCTCAGTGCGCGCTGCTGCGCGAGAACAGGTTGATCACCAGTACGCCGGCGCAGATCAGGCCGATGCCGATCAACGCCGGTGCATCCAGGCGCTGCTTGAACACCACCAGCCCGATCAGTGAGATCAGCACGATGCCGACGCCGGACCAGATTGCGTAGGCGATGCCGGTCGGGATCGACTTCATGGTCATCGACAGCAGGTAGAAGCACAGCCCGTAGCCGACCAGTGCGCCCAGTGTCGGCGCCAGCCGGCTCATGCCGTCGGATGCCTTCAGCAGTGATGTGGCAATCACTTCCAGCACGATGGCAGCGGCAAGGTAGAGGTAGGGATTCATCGAGCGCTCCAGCTCACTGCGGGTCGCACAGTTTCAGGGCCTGTTCGGCCATGGCCAATGCATTGGCACGTTCTTCCTCGCCCAGCGGACGCCCATAGGCCGTGGCCCAGTAGCCATCGGCAGCGCAGCGCGCCGCGTACAGCCGTGGGTCGCCGGCTTCGCCAGGGAACTCGGCCAGCATCGCGCGCTTCCAGTTGCGCCAGTGCGCAAGCAGGCCCGGTTCCATCAGGTTGCCCAAGGTCAGGCCGATGTCGTTGTCCTGCTCCTGCTGCAGCAGATGCTCGAAGTTGGCCTGCACATAGGCGCGGCTGAAACGGCCATGGCCTTCGGGGTTTTCCTGCAGCAGGGCGCGCACGCGCGCTTCGAATTCTCCAATCAGCGCTCCGATGGCTTCATCCACCAGCACCTGCTTGCTGCTGAAATGATGGAACAACGCACCCTTGCTGACACCGGCGGCCTGCGCGACGTCCTGCACGGTCAGCGCGGCCAGGCCGTTACGGCCGATCACTTCAATGGTGGCCTGCAGCAGTGACTGGCGCACGCTGTCGGGCGCCTTGCGGCGCGAACGGGAGGGGGATGCGGACATGGCGGGAAGAAACCGACTGGACGGTACGATTGTAACGCAGGCCCGCCGCGTTACCGCGCGCTGCCGGCCATGGCCGGCAGCGGAACCCTCATGCGTCGACGCGGGCGAAACGCGGTTGCGGTCCGTGCTCGCCGGGCACCTGCTCGACGAACATGGCGTACGGGCGTACCCACAGGCCACCTTCGCCATACAGCGCGCGGTACAGCACCATCGGCTGCAGGGTCTCGCTGCTGCGGACGATGTCGAGCACTTCGTACTCGCCGCCCTTGAAGTGGCGGTAGCGGCCTGGGGCCAGGGTGGGGAGCGGACTCAGCTCAGCCATGGGTGGCGCGACTCACTTGCGCGCCGGGCTGGCCGGATTCGCGCAGTAGGCATCGATGGCTTCGGCAGTGTTGGCCAGGCCCTGTGCCTGCGCCAGTTCCCACGGACGTTCGCAACGCTGGCTGTGCTCGCACCACTGGTAGCCGGCCGAACCGATGCAACCGTGGGCATCGCGGTCGCCACCGACCTTCGGCGTGGCGGGCGAAGTGGCCGCCGTATCGGCACGCGCAGCGGCCTGATGCTGGTTGGCACAGGCGGACAGCACCAGCAGGGCTGGAATCAGAAGAAGCGCTTTCATCGGGCGGGCTCCGTGCCTAAAGCGACAGTGTCTGTCGCAAATAGCCCTGCAGCAAGCGCTCAGTGCATGGCGGCGCGGATCAGTTCCTCGATCAGCACGAGGTAGCTGGCCACGAAATAGAACTTCAGCAGCGTCCAACGCTGCTGCGAGAAGAAGGTGCGCATGTGGAAGGGGCCCCTGTTGATGACGGTAGTGTGAAGCCCGGCTGACTCCGTGACAAGAATCACGGAATGAACAGGCTAAACGGACTCAGGGATGTGAGGGCAGGCAAGGGCTGACCAGAGGGCGCGGCATTTTCGTACAAATCTGATGGGCCACCCCTGAGGTGATCGCTAGCCTGAAGGTGTACCGGCACGTGGACCGTCCGCCTGCCGTCGCATCCTTCCATCCACAGGAGCCCCTCATGGTCATTACCGTTCAACGCAACGCCCGGCACTGGTCCGTGCTGGATCCGCAGGTGCATGACGCAACCCGATATGCGCGGGGCGCCGAGGCTTTCGATGTCGCCGCGGCGCGGGCCCTCGAGCACCACCGTCGCACCGGCCAGCGCAGCACGGTGCGGGTCGAGGCGCTCGGCAGCGCGGTGGATGCCCTGCACGTAGGAGACTGACGCCGGTCGTTGCGTGCAGTCAGCTACGGTTGCGTTGTTTGAATGGGGAAAAACCGGCGTCACGCGCCCCCCTGTGCGCCGTGCCGGGAATCCCGGATGCTTGCGCCATCGTATTCATCTGGAGATCTCGATGGGCAAGGCACTCACCTGGCGTACCCTGGCCTGCACCCTGCTGCCGATGCTGGCGGCGGCGGGTGGCGCCCAGGCGCAGAGCTATGGCTACGGCTATGACGATGACCGCTACGGTGGCCGCGAAGGCAGCGGCATCGTGCGCTGCGAGTCGATCAAGAACCGTAGCAACGAGTGCCGTCTGGAGGGCCGCGCGCGGATGATCCGCCAGTTGTCCGGCTCGCCGTGCGTGGAAGGTGAGACCTGGGGCCAGTCGCGCTATGGCGTCTGGGTGACCCAGGGCTGCCGCGCCGAGTTCGTCGGCGAGTACCGTCGTGGCGGTGGCTGGGGCAATGGGGGTGGCTGGGGCAACGGCAACGGTTGGGGCGGCGGTGAGGTGATCACCTGTCATTCCAATGGGCACCGCCAGGAGTACTGCGACGCCCGCATCCGCCGCGGCGTGCGCCTGGTTCGCCAGGATTCGCGCAGTGCCTGCATCGAGGGCCAGACCTGGGGCTGGGATCGTCGTGGCATCTGGGTCAGCGACGGCTGCCGGGCACAGTTCCAGGTGAACTGAGCGTGCCCCTCTAAAATCAGAAAAATCTGATACAGCTCACATTTTGAACTGTCGTATCTTCTGCGATCAGGGCATCTCTGTGTGTCCCTGATCTGTTGCGACGATGCCTGCCGTGATCGGCAGGAATGTCCCGCTACCGTCGATACGCTGCCTCAAGGAGTGAGCCGCATGTTGATCCGCCTGCAATGCGAACAGCGCCAATGGCGCGTGCTGCATCCGGACCGGCCGGAGCCGATCGATTTCCGCGACGGTGCCCGCGCCTTCGACTTCGCTGAAACCCTGGCGCGCCTGCACTTTGTCGATACCGGGCAGCGCGCCGCGGTGCGCGTGGAAGCCAGCGGCGCCTTCGTTGAAGCGGTCAGCTACGGCTGAGGGCGGGGGTGTCAGGCCAGATCCTGTTTCCGGGCCCCGCTATCCACGCATGGCGTGGATCTACCGCGGAACCGGGGTCGACCCACGCCATGCGTGGATGCAGACGCAAGGTAGATCCACGCCATGCGCGGATCCACTGGGTGGCAATCGGCCTCAGCCCGCCGCGCTCAGCGGCGGGGTACCTGTGGCCAGCTGCGGCCAACGCTTGAGCACGGCCGCACGGATGCCCGCGGCGTCGATGCCTGCTTCGGCCAGCAGGTCCTCGCGGCTGGCATGGTGCTGGTAGCTGTCGGGCAGGCCCAGGTGCAGGATCGGGCGCAGCACGCCTTCGGCATTGAGCAGCTCGCCGACGCCTGAACCGGCGCCACCGGCCACCACGTTGTCTTCGATCGTCACCAGGCCCTCGTGCTGGGCGGCGACAGCCAGCACCAGCTCGCGGTCCAGCGGCTTGATGAAACGCATGTTGACCACGCTCAGGCCCAGTTCGCGGCCAACCTGTTCGGCGGCGGCCACGGTGCTGCCGAAGGCGAGCAGGGCAATGCGGCTGCCCTGCAGGCGCAGTTCGCCCTTGCCGATCGGCAGGGTGGACAGGTCGCTGCCGGCTGCAACGCCGGTGCCGGTGCCGCGCGGGTAGCGCACGGCGGCCGGGCCCGGGTGCTGCAGGCCGGTGCTGAGCATCTGCCGGCACTCGGCTTCGTTGGACGGTGCCATCACCACCAGGTTGGGCACGCAGCGCAGGAAGCTCAGGTCGAGGTTGCCGGCATGGGTCGCACCGTCCGGGCCGACCACGCCGGCGCGGTCGATCGCGAACAGCACGTCCAGGTCCTGGATCGCCACGTCATGTACCAGCTGGTCGTACGCGCGCTGCAGGAAGGTCGAGTAGATCGCCACCACCGGCTTGCCACCCTGGGTGGCCATGCCGGCGGCGAGGGTGACCGCATGCTGTTCGGCAATCGCCACGTCGAAATAGCGCTGCGGGTATTCCTTGCTGAAACGCACCAGGCCGGAGCCTTCGCGCATCGCCGGGGTGATGCCGTACAGGCGGGGCTCGGCGGCGGCGGCATCGCACAGCCAGTCGCTGAACACATCGGTATAGGTCGGCTTCTTGGCACCGGCCTTGGCCACCAGGCCCTTGTCCGGATCGAACGGGCCCACGGCGTGGTAACCGATCTGGTCGCCTTCGGCCGGCTCGTAGCCCTTGCCCTTGGTGGTCATCACGTGCAGCAGCTTCGGGCCCTTGGAGGCGCGCAGCGTCTTCAGCGTGGACAGCAGGGCGGGCATGTCGTGGCCGTCGATCGGGCCGGTGTAGTGGAAGCCCATCTCCTCGAACATCGTGGACGGCACGAACATGCCCTTCCAGTGTTCTTCCCAGCGCTTCACGAAACGCGCCGGGTTGTTCTTCTTGTCACCGAGGATCTTCTTGCCGCCTTCGCGCAGCGCATTGAGCGTGCGGCTGCCGGTGGCACGGCCGAGCATCTTGGTCAGGCCGCCGACCGCCTCGGAGATCGACATGTTGTTGTCGTTGAGGATCACCAGCAGGTTCGGTTCCGGGTCCATGCCGCCGGCGTGCATCAGCGCTTCGAAGGCCATGCCGGCGGTCATCGCACCGTCACCGATCACCGCCACGATCTTGCGGTCGTCGCCTTCGGACTGGCGGGCAATGGCCATGCCGAGTGCCGCCGAGATCGAGGTGGAGGAGTGGCCGACGCCAAAGGTGTCGTATTCGCTCTCCTCGCGTTTCGGGAATGGCGCGACGCCGTCCTTCTGCTTGACGGTGTGGATCTGGTCGCGGCGCCCGGTCAGGATCTTGTGCGGGTAGGTCTGGTGACCGACGTCCCAGACCAGCTGGTCGACCGGAGTCTGGTACAGGTAGTGCAGGGCCACGGTGAGTTCGATCACGCCCAGGCCGGCGGCGAAGTGGCCACCGCTCTTGCCCACCGATTCGATGAGGTAGGCGCGCAGTTCGTCGGCAACCGCCCTCAGTTCGGATTCGTCGAACGTGCGCAGGTCATCCGGCGTCTGGATGCGCGCGAGGCGGGGATAGCGGGCAGAGTCGATCATCATGTTCGCACTTTTTCTGAATGCCCATTTTCGCCCTCAAACGGGGGTGGGGCAAGCAAACGCCGCCGTCCGTGACAGGACGGTGAGGGTTGCATTTTCAGGCGTTCAGGTGCTCAGTTTCGACCGCTTGGGCAATTGCGCCTTCAGGAAGGCCATCTGGTCGGCCAGGATGTTGCGGTTGGACAGGATCAGGTGCTCGATCCAGCTGGGCCGGTAGGGCACGGCCAGCAGCGGCATTCCGGCCTGCTGCGGGGTGCGGTCGCTCTTGCGCGAGTTGCAGTGGAAACAGGCGGTGACCAGGTTTTCCCAGCAGTCCAGGCCGCCCTTGGACAGTGGCACGACGTGGTCGCGGGTGAGCGTGGGGCGGTTGAACTGCTGGCCGCAGTACATGCACAGGTGGGCGTCGCGGGCGAACAGGGCCGGGTTGGTCAGGTTCGGCGTGGGGTCGATCGCGCGGGAGCGGGCATGGCCGCGCGCGGCGATGATCGGGTGCAGGTCCATGCCGCTCTGCAGGCCGCTGAAGCGATTGGTGCCGCCGTGGATGTGCAGGCAGGGATCGCCCAGCGTCCAGGCCACCGCTTCGCGGGCGTAGAGGCACGCCGCATCCTGCCAGGTGATCCAGTCCAGTACGCGTCCGTGGGCATCAAGCGAGAGCAGCCGGACCGAACCGGGGCGATGCAGCGTCGTGGCGTTGGGCGATGCTTCGGCGCCCGGAGCAGAAAACGGAGCTCCGGCTTCGATCAGACCCAAGCGTGTAGTGTCTGTCTCCATCGGGAGAACAGCTTATACCTGAATGTTGACGATTTGTGTATCGCCTGTCGGCGATACGCAAATCGCAACGATTCAGGTCCGCGCATTCCTCCTATCCCCCCGCACCTGTCGGTGCGCCCCCTTTAGCAACCCAGCCCGCCGTTGGCGCGCTGGGTTGCGCGCGCATTCTTCCTAATCCCCGCGCCTGTCGGCGCGCCCCCTTTAACAAAAGGGGGCTCTTCTCCAGAGGGATTTAGGGGGTTCTCATCCACGCGTGGCGTGGATCTACGCAGATCGCGGGGAACTGTCAGAGGCGGGGCGGTGTGGGTTGGCAGGACCGTTGGCGCCATGGGCCCGAGGCATGCCTCGGGCGGGTTGGGCAGGACGCCCCAACCCCGGTCTTGCCGTGTGCGCAGGACAGCGCACACGAGCAAGGCGCCATCGAGCCCCCGGGGTGAGGGCGCTTTGCTTGCGAAGCACTGCTTCGCAAGCGCCCGAACGCACAGTCGCCAGCGGCTGGGCCGGATCGCGGAGCGGGGTTTACGGCGTGTCCTGCCAGCCCACACCGCCCCGCCATCCACCGGGATCCAGCTGTTGCTATTGCGGTTGCCGGCCAGCGGCCGGCGGTACCGCGGGTGCCGGGCGGCAGCCGGCTCAGGCGCCGAAGCGCTCGTCGTCCATCGTCATCAGCGGGGCGGCGCCGGACTGGATCGCGGCGGCGTGGCTGAGCGTGCGCGGCAGCACACGGGCGAAGTAGAAGCGAGCGGTTTCGCGCTTGCCCTGGGCGAAGGCGGCGCCGTGCGCGCTGGCATCGGCGGCGGCCACGCTGCGGGCCCACCAGTAGGCCAGCACCACGTAACCCGAATAGAACAGGTAGTCGTAGCTGGCTGCGCCCAGTTCGTCCGGATTGCCGGCCGCGCGCTGCAGCACGTCGATGGTCAGCTTGCCCCATTCGGCGGCCTTGGCGCGCAGCGGGGTAATGAACTCGGCCAGCGCCTCGTTGCCTTCGTGTTCCTTGGCGAAGGCTTCGATCTCGGCCAGCATCAGCTTCAGTCCGGCGCCCTGGCTGGACGCGGTCTTGCGGCCGATCAGGTCCAGTGCCTGGATGCCGGTGGTGCCTTCATACAGCGTGGTGATGCGGGCATCGCGGGCCAGCTGTTCCATGCCGTGTTCGCGGATATAGCCGTGGCCACCGAAGCACTGCAGGGCGTTGTAGGTGTTCTCGATGCCCCATTCGGTCTGGCAGGCCTTGGAGATCGGGGTTAGGAAGCTCACCAGGGTGTCGGCGCGCTCGCGCTCGGCGGCATCCTCGGCATGGTGGGCGACGTCGATCAGGGTGGCGGCGTGCAGGGCCAGCAGGCGGCTGCCTTCGACCAGCGACTTCACCGTCAGCAGCATGCGGCGCACATCCGGGTGGACCAGGATCGGGTCGGCCGGCTTATCCGGGAACTTGGCGCCGCTCAGGGCGCGCGACTGCAGGCGTTCACGGCTGTACTTCAGTGCGTTCTGGTAAGCGCGCTCGGACAGGCCGATGCCCTGAAGGCCGACGCCCAGGCGCGCGGTGTTCATCATGGTGAACATGGCCTGCAGGCCCTTGTGCGGCTGGCCGACCAGGTAACCCTGCGCACCGTCGAAGTTCATCACGCAGGTGACCGAACCCTTGATGCCCATCTTGTGCTCGATCGAGCCGCAGCGCAGTGCGTTGCGCTCGCCGACATTGCCCTCGCGGTCGACCTTGAACTTGGGCGTGACGAACAGCGAGATGCCCTTGGCGCCCGGAGGGGCGTCGGGCAGCTTGGCCAGCACCAGATGCACGATGTTTTCGGTCAGGTCGTGCTCGCCGGCGGTGATGAAGATCTTGGTGCCGGTGATCGAGTAGCTGCCATCGGCGTTGGGCTCGGCCTTGGTCTTCAGCAGGCCCAGGTCGGTACCGCAGTGCGGCTCGGTCAGGCACATGGTGCCGGTCCAGCGGCCCTCGATCAGCGGCTTGAGGAAGGCCTCGTGCTGCCAGGCCTCGCCGTGCTGCTTCAGCGCTTCGATGGCGCCGTGCGAGAGCAGCGGGAAGTTGCCCCACGCCAGGTTGGCGGCGTTGATCATTTCGTTGAGCGGCACGCCGAGGGTGTGCGGCAGGCCCTGGCCACCCAGTTCCGGCGAGGCGGTCAGGCCGGTCCAGCCGCCATCGACGAACTGGTCGTAGGCCTGCTTGAAGCCGGGCGGGGTGGTCACTTCACCGGTGGCCTGGTCGAGCACGCAGCCGATCTCATCGCCAACGCTGTTGAGCGGGGCCAGCACGGTGGCGCTGAAACGGCCAGCTTCTTCCAGCACGGCATCGACCACGTCGGCGGTGGCGTCGGTGAAGCCCAGGCGGGCGAACAGGGGTTCGACCTTGAGCACGTCGTGCAGGGCGAAACGGAGGTCGGAAAGCGGGGCGGTGTAGCTGCTCATCGGTACGTCTCGATTTGATCAGGGCAGGGGAGAGCGGCGCCAGGCGCCGCGACGGAAGGTGGAAATCAGCGCAGCACGCCCGGCAGGCCCGGGGCCTGGTTGAGGGTGCTGCGGCTGCTGATGTCGAAGCTGCGCTGCTTCTTTTCCTGCGGCGTGGCCGCGACCGTTCCCTTCAGGCCATAGGCCAGGGTGCGGTTGCCGGCCAGTGCATCGGCCACCACCAGGCGTGCGGCCGAACTGGGCACCAGGTCGACATTGATGACATCCGCGGAGGTGCCGCCGATGGAGATACCGGGCTTGGCCTGCAGGGTGCCGGCCTCGGCATCGCCCACGGTCAGCGCCAGCGACACATCATCGAAAGTCATCGGCATCGAGCTGTAGTTCTGCAGGCGCAGGGCCACGGTCCAGTTGCCGTCGGCGCGCACGGTCAGCTGCTGCAGGCTGGCCGCCGGTTCCGAAACACGCTTGACGATGCCGTTGCCACAGGCGGCAAGGGCGAAGGTGCTCAGGACGATCAAGGCGATACGGAAACGGTGGAGCATGGGCGCAGGTCCTCTGGAGGCGGTGCGTTGGAATAAGCATACTACGGCGTATGGTCGTTTGGATCGCCTGTGGCGAGCCGTCGCAGAGGGTAGCGCGTGAAGATGGCGGCGGGGCGTGCGCAGCGCTGGATCTTCGGGCGCACGGTGCGCGTACGGATTGAACTGCGGCTCAATCGGCGGGCGTATCGCGAAGCGGGGCCATCAGGCGCAGCGGGCGCAGGTCGTAGCCCATGGCTTCGGCTTTTTCCTTCAACTGCTCGAACCGGGCGCGATCCATTTCCGGCAGGCGCGAGAGGATCCACAGGTATTTCCGGTCCGGTTCACCAACCAGGGCCCACTGGTAGTCCGGGTCCAGCGCCAGCACCCAGTAGTCGGCCCAGACCAGTGGCACCCAGCTCAGCCAGTCCGGAACGAAGCGCACCTGCAGTTGGCCGGGATGGCCAGCCACCGGGCGTGCAACGCCTTCGGCGATTACGCGTTCTCCGTCGGCGTTGCGGCAGGCATTGGTGACACTGATGCGGCCATCGCGGCGCAGCCCGTAGTTGGCGGTGATCCCGCCGACGCACTGCTTCTGGAATGACACCGGCAGGTGAGCGATCTCGTGCCATTGGCCTGCATAGCGGTCGATGTCCAGCGTGTCGACTGCACGCACCGGTTCGGCGGCGATCACCGGGGCGGCGGCCAGCAGCAGGCAGGCGAGCAGGGTGGGGCGCAATTGCATCGGCAGGCTCCGGCAGGAATCTGCAGCGTAGGTGCCGCGGCGGGTACCGGTGTAAATGTTTCGTCAACCAGACGGCGGTGGCCCGGCATGGATCGAGGGCATGGAAGGAGCCAGCGCCAGGTAGATCCACGCCATGCGTGGATGGCAGGCCGCACGCAAAAAAAAAGACCTGCATTTCTGCAGGTCTCTGAAGATGGTGGCCGAAGACGGAATCGAACCGCCGACACGGGGATTTTCAATCCCCTGCTCTACCAACTGAGCTACTCGGCCAAATTGTGTGGCAACCGTGAT
The DNA here is from genome assembly GCF_059368675.1 of Stenotrophomonas sp. YJH_SMC_120. Lineage (NCBI taxonomy): Bacteria > Pseudomonadati > Pseudomonadota > Gammaproteobacteria > Lysobacterales > Lysobacteraceae > Stenotrophomonas > Stenotrophomonas sp. YJH_SMC_120. The sequence goes on along the minus strand of NZ_JCAFRY010000004.1, from coordinate 223,920 downwards.
CAAACCCGGTTTCCGGAAAAAAAAGACCCGCATTTCTGCAGGCCTTCGAAAGTGGTGGCCGAAGACGGAATCGAACCGCCGACACGGGGATTTTCAATCCCCTGCTCTACCAACTGAGCTACTCGGCCACATGTTTCGTTGCAGCGAGGTCGCTGCCAAGGACGCGTATATTACGGAGGTCGGCTGCCTTCGGCAAGCGTTTTGCCAAGATTTCTTCACATTGCCGTCTGTGGGCTCGCAAGTGCTTGATCCTCCGTTGTGGACGGGGGGCGTGGTCAGTCGATCATCGTCTGCGGTGGAAATCAGCAGATCGCCGCGATCGCCAAAGCTGGAAGGGCAAGGGCTGCGCCGGACCCGCGCCGCGCGGGTCCATGGAACACTGTTTTCATGGCCGTTGCCGGCGATCGTTGCGGCGTAGTGTCGGCATTCCTTTCCTGATGCTGGCAACAGCAGAGCCGGTCACCATGTCCGATTCCCTCGCTACCTCCCGTATCGTGCTGGCCTCGCGTCCGCAGGGCGCACCAAGCGCGGCCAACTTCCGTCTGGAACAGGCTGCGCTGCCGGCATTGGGGAATGGCGAAGTGCTGCTGCGCAACCGCTACCTGTCGCTGGACCCGTACATGCGTGGACGCATGGACGAGGGCCCCTCGTATGCCGCGCCGGTGGCGGTGGGCGCGGTGATGGAGGGCCAGACCGTGGCCGAAGTGCTGCGATCCAACGCCGAAGGTGTGGCGGTCGGAGATCTGCTGCTGGCGCCGGGTGGCTGGCAGACCCACGCAGTGCTGCCGGCCAAGGCATTGGGGCGCCGCCTGGACCCGGCCGGACTGCCGCTGAGTACCGCGCTGGGGGTATACGGCATGCCCGGCTTCACCGCCTATTCCAGCCTGCATGAAATCGCCCGTTTGAAGCCGGGTGAGACGCTGGTGGTGGCTGCCGCGACCGGACCGGTGGGCGCGACCGTGGCCCAGCTGGCCAAGCTGCAGGGCGCGCGCGTGGTCGCCATCGCCGGTGGCGAAGCCAAGCGTGCCTACCTGCAGACGCTGGGCGTGGACGTGGCGCTGGATCATCGCGCGGCTGATTTTGCCGATCAACTGCGCGCGGCGGTGCCTGCCGGCATCGACGTGTACTTCGAGAATGTCGGTGGCCATGTGCTGGATGCAGTGCTGCCGCTGCTCAACGACTTCGCCCGCATTCCGGTGTGCGGCACCATCGCCACCTACAACGAGCGGGGCATCGAGCAGCCCGGCCCGGACCGGTTGCCCGCACTGTTCAGCCAGATCCTGCGCCAGCGCCTGACCGTGCGTGGTTTCATCGTGCACGACTTCAACCACCTGTGGCCGGACTTCGAACGCGAGATGCGGCAGTGGCTGCGCGAAGGTCGCATCCAGTACCGCGAGGATGTGGTGGAAGGACTGGAGAATGCGCCGGAGGCGTTCTTTGGGCTGTTGCAGGGGCGCAACTTCGGCAAGCTGGTGGTGAAGCTGGATTGAGGGCTTGGCGGCGTGCCGACCAAGGTCGGCACCTGCTTCAGGCAGTCGTGGCCTTTTCCCGGCGCAGCAGTTCGCGCTTGCGCGCTACGCCCCACGCATAGCCGGACAGGTCGCCGTCGCGGCGTACGACCCGGTGGCAGGGCACCGCCACCGCCAGCGGGTTGCTCGCGCATGCGCGGGCCACCGCACGGCTCGAGCGCGGGGCGCCGATGCGCGCGGCGACATCCGCATATGACGCGGTCTGCCCGCGCGGAATCTGCTGCAGTGCCTGCCACACCCGTTGCTGGAACGCGGTGCCGCGGATATCCAGCGGCAGCGTGGCGCCGCGCGAAGGATCCTCGACCAGGCCCACCACCTGTGCCACCAGTTGCTCATAGCCCTGGTCGGCACCGACCAGTTCGGCCTGGCGGAAGCGTTGCTGCAATGACTGCAGCAGCGTCTCCGGATCGTCGCCGAGCAGGATCGCAACCACGCCGGTGGCACTGCTGGCCACCAGCACGCTGCCCAGTGAGCTTTCGGCAAGCGCGAAGTGGATGACTTCGCCGCGACCACCTGCGCGCCATTGCTTGGGCGTCATGCCCAGCAACTTCGGTGCGTTCTCGTAGAAGCGCCCACTGGAACCGAAGCCGGCATCGTGGAAGGCATCGGTGATGCGCTCCTGTTGTTCCAGTCCGGTGCGCAGGCGGTCGGCGCGCAGCGCGGCGGCGTATTGCTTGGGGGTCAGCCCGGTGGCCTGCTTGAACAGACGATGCAGGCGCGTTGGGCTGCAGCCGGCGATGTCGGCCAGCTCCTGCAGCGAAGGTTCGTCGAGGCTCGCCTGAAGGTGGCGGCAGACCCGTTCGACGCGGGCATCGAAGGCGGTGGTGGCGGTACTGTCCATGGCCGGATTCTGGCACGTGCCGGTGCTGCGGAAACTCCGTTTCCTGCACCGACGGGCCAGGCCCGGAAACGGAGTGTCGGCAGGGGAGATGCGCGGCATCGTGGCGGCCACTTCACAACCGGTACTGCCACCATGCGCCTGAACAACAAGATCGCCCTCATCACCGGAGCCAGCGCTGGCATCGGCCGCGCCAGCGCGCTGCGCTTCGCCGCCGAAGGGGCGAAGCTGGTGCTCAACGCACGGCGGCCGGAGCCGCTGCTGGCGCTGGCCGAGCAGATTCGCGCCGCCGGTGGCGAAGCCGTGGCGCATGCCGCTGACGTGGCTGACCCGGGCACGGCACAAACGCTGGTCGATCTGGCCCAGCGGTCCTTCGGCGGCCTGGACATCGCCCTCAACAATGCCGGCATGCTCGGCCCGGGCGTGCCGGCGGCGGAGTTCCCGGTGGACGCCTGGCGTGAAGTGATGGCCACCAATCTGGATGCGGCCTTCCATGCGGCACGTGCGCAGTTGCCGGCACTGCTGGCGCGCGGCGGTGGCTCGCTGGTGTTCGTTGGCACTTTTGTCGGCCACACCGTGGGCTTCCCCGGCATGGCGGCCTATGCGTCGAGCAAGGCCGGGTTGATCGGCCTGAGCCAGGTGATCGCCGCCGAATACGGTGCGCGCGGCGTGCGCAGCAACGTGCTGCTGCCCGGTGGCACCGATACCGAGATGGGCCGACAGGCGGCACCGACCGGCGATGCGCGCGACTTCGTGCGCTCGCTGCACGCACTGAAGCGCATGGCCGAGCCGGAGGAGATCGCCAACGCGGCGCTGTTCCTGGCCAGCGATGAAAGCAGTTTCGTTACCGGAACCGCGATGCGCGTGGAGGGTGGAGTGTCGATCACACGGACCTGAGCGGGGTCAGGAGTGTGGCGCGTAGCGGATACCGCTGCTGGCCATGAAGCCCTTCGGATCGAAACGGGCCCAGGCTTCGCCCCAGTCGAACCGGGCGTGGCCGCCGGCCAGCTTGCGACCCAGCGCCGCACCCAGCGTGCGGCGCATGAAGGTGACTTCGGCATCGATCGCGGCCTGGGTCGGCCAGCCGTCTTCCAACGTCGCACCGGGTAGATCGACGCCCATCGTCACCATGTCGAGCTGTTGCCCGTGGAAGCACAGGCTGATGCCAGCGGGCGCGCCGCCCAGGCTGAGCCGGTGCAGGCTGAGCCAGACGTAGCCGGTGCCGACATCGCGCTCGCCATGCATCAGCGTGACGAAGGCGACACGCGCCTCATCCCGTGCCAGGGTGGGGCCGATCAGAGTCGGCAGATTGCCGAGCTGGATGCTGCCGTCGGTCGCATCAATGATCATCGGCACGGCGTGTGCTGCGCGCTGGGCAGAAGAGGGCATGGCGTACCGGTGGGCGTTGTTCCTCGGATTCTGGCTGCGCGGGGGCAGTGGCGGCAAGCCAGTGCCTGCACATGACGTTGGCGCAGGACTGACCTGTGGATTACCCGCCAGCCTCTAGCGTGGTGCACAGCGTTGGCCTGCCGCCGACGAGGGAGTTTTCGATGAACGAGCGAGACAAGGATCAGGACCCGAAGCAGGGCGTCCAGGAAAGCCGCCAGGACAGGAAGCAGGACGATGTGGCCAAGCAGCGGCCGGGGCAGCGCGATCAACAGGTGCGCGATGCGCACTCACGCGGCCCGCGGCGCAAGGACGGCGACCAGGAGCCGGCCTGAGTTGCCGGCGCTGAAAAGAAAAACCCGCAGATTACGGAGATCTACGGGTTCTTCTGAATAGTGGTGGAGCCAAGGAGGATCGAACTCCTGACCTCGTCATTGCGAACGACGCGCTCTCCCAGCTGAGCTATGGCCCCACGGCAGGGCTTCAGTCTAGCCAAGCGCCTGCCGCTTGCCAAGCCGATCAAAGGAATTTCATGTCGAGGCGCGAGGCACATCAGCGGGTGACTGTGCCGAAACCGCTTGTTTCGCCGGGTTTGGGCGCCGCGCAACGAAATCGTAACAATTTGGGGGATAATGGCGGCTTGCGCAGTTCTCCTCCTTTTTGCCGCCCGGCCCGCGCAGGCCGCACGGACGCCTCCTCAGAGCATTTCATGCCCTCCCATTCCGATTCCCGCCGCCTGTCGGGTCTGTCGTCTTCCCTTGTTTCCTTCCGCCGCCACCCGCTGGCTCTGGCCTGTGCCGGCCTGGCCCTGGTCGGCAGCTTCGGTGCCGCCGCGCAGGACAGCGCGCCGACCCCGACCGGGCTGGACACCATCACCGTGACCGCCGAACACCGCGAGCAGAACCTGCAGGAAGTGCCGGTCTCGGTGGGCGTGGTGCAGGGCGAGCGCATGCGCGACTTCACCGCCGGCGGCGATGACACCCTGCTGGCGCTGTCCGGCCGCGTGCCGAGCCTGTATGCGGAAACCACCACCGGCCGCATCTTCCCGCGCTTCTACATCCGTGGCCTGGGCAACATCGACTTCTACCTGGGTGCCTCGCAGCCGGTGTCGATCATCCAGGACGACGTAGTGCTGGAGCACGTGGTGCTGAAGTCCAACCCGGTCTATGACGTGGACCAGGTGGAAGTGCTGCGCGGCCCGCAGGGTTCGCTGTTCGGCCGCAACACCACCGCCGGCATCGTCAAGTTCGACACCCTGAAGCCGACCCAGGATTACACCGGCCGCGTCAGTGCCAGCTATGCGACCTATAACAGCGTGTCGATCGACGGCGGCTTCGGCGGCCCGATCAACGACATCGCCTCGTTCCGCGTGTCGGCCCTGTACCAGCACCGCGACGACTACGTCGACAACACCTACAAGGGCCCGAGCGCCGACGGCACGGTCAGCCCGAAGAAGAACGCCATGGGCGGCTTCGATGACCGCAACGTACGCGCGCAGCTGCTGCTGACCCCGAGCGACCAGTTCTCGATCCTGGCCTCGGCCCACGCCCGTGATTACGAGGGCACCTCGACCCTGTTCCTGCGCGGTGCGCTGACCAAGGGCTCGAACAAGACCGACGTGCCGCGCGACAAGGTCGCCTACGACGAAGCCGACAACAATCCGCAGGCCTACAAGACCTACGGCGGTTCGGTGAAGGCGCGTTATGACTTCGGCGCGATCGACTTCACCTCGATCACCGCCTACGAAACCACCTCCGGCTACAGCCGCGGCGACACCGACGGCGGCGCCGCGGTGAACTTCCCGGTCAACGGCGTGCCGAACGGTTACGGCCAGTCGATGGGCCGCATCCGTGACCTGGACCAGTGGACCCAGGAATTCCGCCTGGCCAGCCATGATGACAGCGCCCTGCAGTGGCAGGCCGGTGCGTTCTACTTCAATGGTAGTGACACCACCGACTTCTACCAGCGCGCGTGGTTCCTGCAGGGCGCGGCCCGCAACCCGAACAACTGGGTGCGCCTGCGCAACAAGAACACCTCGTGGGCCGGTTTCGGCCAGATCAGCTACGCCTTCACCGACAAGTTCACCGTCACCGCCGGCCTGCGCCAGACCAAGGACGAGAAGCACACCCGCCTACTGAAGACCGCTGACACTGCCGCCGGCGTGGTCACCTACAAGGGCCGCACCGACGTCAGGATGTCCGACACCACCCCGAGCTGGGATCTGAGCGCGATGTATCAGATCACGCCGGACGTGAGCGTCTACGCCAAGGTCGCGCGTGGCTTCCGCGGCCCGACCATCCAAGGGCGTTCGGCGGTGTTCAACGCCGATTTCACCACCGCCGATTCCGAGACCATCCTGTCCTGGGAAGCGGGCGTGAAGAGCAGCCTGTGGGACAACCGCCTGCGCCTGAACGCCACCGCGTTCACCTACACCGTCAACGACATCCAGCTCAACGGCAACGATTCGGACGGCAACGGCGTGCTGTTCAACGCCGACAAGGCCAAGGCTTACGGCTTTGAAGCCGACATGGAGCTGCGCCCGATCCCGAACCTGACCCTGAGCGCCGGCGTCAGCCTGCTGCACAGCGAGATCAAGGACAAGCGCGTGTATGCGCAGGTCTGCGGCCTCAACGGCCAGGTGGTGTGCACGGTGAATGACCCGACCATCAAGGTCGGTGCCAACACCTTCGCCCAGATCGACGGCAACCCGCTGCCGAACGCGCCGAAGTACAACGTCAACCTGGCCGCCCGCTACGACTTCCCGGTCAGCGACGCGGGCACCATGTTCGTGTCCACCGACTGGAACAAGCAGGGTTACACCAGCTTCGTGCTGTACGACAGCAAGGAGTTCAACTCCAAGGGCGATTTCGAGGGTGGCCTGAAGATCGGCTACTCGGGCAACTACGGTGCCTACGAAGTGGCGCTGTTCGCGCGCAACATCACCAATGAGAAGAACCTCAAGGGTGTGATCGAGAACTACATGGCCGCGGTCTACAACGAACCGCGTACCGTCGGTGTCTCGCTGAACATGAACTGGTAATGCGCTGTCGCGGTGGCGGGTCGTCCCGCCATCGCGCTGCTGGAATGAGAAGGGCGGCCCGGATTACCGGGCCGCCCTTCTCGTTGCTTCAGACCGCAGTGAGGTTGCTGTCCTGGCTGCGCTGGCCGAAGGTCAGGGCCCAGGTGGCGCTGTCCACCTGCTGCCGGTCCTGTTCCTGCTGCTTGCGTGCGCGGCTGGCACCGAACCAGCGGCCTTCGCCGTTGATCAGCGGTGCCATGCGTACCACGTCCACATACTCCGGATCGATCTCGCTGGCACGCTGCAGCCAGGTCAGGGCGAGGAATGCATTGGCCGGGACGCCGCTACCGAAGTGGTAGATGTCGGCCAGATAGCTGGCAGCCCACAGCTTGTCGTCGTCGTCGCCGCGCCACCACAGCGGAATCAAGGCGCGTTCGACCGCTTCGCGCTTGTGCGCGTCGTTCCGGCCATCGAATGCCAGGCAGGCCAGGTTGCGGCAGGTTGGGCCCCACACGCGCTCGCCGGCCTCGGCCTCATCCAGGCAGCGCAGGTACAGCTCGCGCGCACGCGCTTCATTCTCCGCGCCGCCTGCGGCGACGAGGCGCACGGCCAGGTTGTAGGTGGCGATCAGGTCGCCGCCTTCCACCGCACGCTCCTGCCAGAAGGCGGCCTTTTCCGCATCGGCGAACTGCGGTTGGTCGCGGCCGCCGAGGCGGCCCTTGTAAAGGTCGCACAGTGCCGACATCGCGCCGGCGTCGCCATCGTCCGCCATGCGCTGCAGCAGCGACAGGCCTGCGGCTTGCGAAACATCACAGAACAGATTGGCGGCGAACGTCACCGCCGAGGTGTCGTCCTGCTGCGCAAGCTTCAACGCGCGCTGCAGCAGGACACTGGCGCGTGTCGGGTCGGTGGCCTGGCCGAGCAGGCCATGCTCGATGGCGGTGGCGGCCCACAGCAGGCCGATCGCCGAATCGCCTTCGCGCGCGGCATAGTCCACCACCTGTGCGAACAGTGCTCCGGCGCCGTCGACATTGGCGAACCAGGCGCAGGCCTCCAGGTTGCCGAGCCCCTCATGCAGGACCACATCGCGGTCCAATGTCCATGCCTGCTGCAGATCTTCAAGCACCGCCTGCATGTGGTCCGGATCCCACTGCACGACGCCTTCGCTGTCTTCAACGCGGCCAAGACGGTAGCGCAGCCCGGCGCGCTGGGCCAGCACCTGCGCGCGCAGGTGGCGGTCCAGGTGCCAGTCGAGGATCTGCGTGTAGGCGCGCTCGTGCGCGGCCACGGCGTCGGCATCCTCGCGGTGGGGCAGATCGCCCATCCAGTCCTGCTCCTTGTGCCACCGCAGCGCGTTGCTCTGCGCCAGTTCCAGGCCACGGCACCAGCTGCCCTCGATGAAGTTCTCCATCGCCTCATGGCTGCCGCCCCAGCGCGGGTACAGGAAGTACAGGGTGTCTTCCAGCGTGGCCAGATCGTCCGGGCGCTGCTCCAGCACCAGGCGCATCCAGTACGCCAGTGGTGCGTCGAAATCGTCCTGGCTGCGCTCGCGCAGCAACGGGGGCAGCGTATCCGGCAGCGTCTGCAACGGCGTGCCGAAGCGCGACAGCAGCTGCAATGCCTTTGGCCAGGCTTGAGGGTAGTGCTCGGCCAGCGTGGCGTCATCGGATGCGGCGGGTTCCCCGGCCTGCAGCGCACGCAGCCAGTTCGGTTCGCGCAGGTAGCTGGTGATGCGCTTGATGCCGTCCAGCGCCAGCGCAGGTCGTGGCGACAGCGGCATCGCCTGCAGGTAGGCGTGCACGGCATGGTCGCGGGCCAGCTGCGCCGCCAGCCACTGGCTGTCTTCGACCAGTGCGGCCACGTCGGCGCTGCGCAGTTCGCCGGCAGCGTCCTGCCAGCAGGCGCCCAGGCAAAGCCAGGCGTAGTAGCTGCCGGGGGCGGCCGAGGCCCACTGCTGGGCCTGTTGCAGGCGGGCTTCCAGTGTCAGCGTGGCGTCGTGCAGGTTGCGCAGCCGCCAGCGGATGCCGGGCAGCGCATTCTCTCCCTGCAGCCAGGCCAGCTCATGTGGAGCAAGCAACGCATCCAGTTCGGCATAGCGCCGTTCCTGCAGCGCAGTGCGCGCCTGCACGCGCCAGGCAAGGTCTTCGGGGGAAAGCCCGTCTTTTGCAAATCCGTTTGTCATTGCTGCAATCCAGCGAGTACGAGGCTGGACATTAGAAGCGCGGTCGCTAGCGGCGGCAAGCAGGACATGCGGCTGCCGTGTCGATGGCATTCAGCAGGAGGCTTGAAGGTGAATCCCGTCACCCGGTACAGGCGTTCGCGTTGCGGATCGTCCATGTGCAGCGGAAAGGCAAGCAGCAGCTCGGGCCGGTAGGCGAGTGTGCCCTGGCCCTGTCTCTACGCCTCGATTCCGGGAAATAGCCGAGCATCAGGGCGTGCGGATGCAGCCAGGGTTCGAACTTGTCCTGCTCGCTGGCAGCGGGGGCCGGTTCGATCAGGCGTGCCGAAAGCGCGAGGTAATGAACCGAACGGGCCAGATCCAGCCCGCCGGTCAGTGCCGCGTAGGCGTTGAGCTGGCTGCTGTGATCCATGCAGGGGTGCTGCTGGCCAGCAGCGAGCCGATCATCCATCGTGACATACCGGAAGAGGGCCAAGCAGGCATGCAACAACGTCTTTGTCGAGCATTGGCAGGGCCGCCCCGTGAGGCGGCCGATGCGGGTTGCTAGTTCGCCGGCAGCAGCGCCTGCAGGCGCGACTCCAGTTCCTGCTGGCGCCAGCCGGCCAGTGCGGCGGGCCATTGGCGACGTTCCAGATAGCTTTCCAGGTGCTTGCGCGAGGCAAGGATGCCATCTGGCAGTCCCAGCTCGCGGCTGCGTTCGGCCACGGCATCCTGCAGCTTCTTCAGCGCCTGCTTGTTGCTGTCGTTGGCCGGCAGCGCCAGCGGCGCGTCGGCTTCGTCGGCCAGCGGCGTGGCCAGCGCCTGCCACACGGCGCTGGCCAGCTTGCGCGGTGCCTTTGGGAACTGCTCGAACAGCTTGCCCAGCGCTGCCTCGTCGGCCGGAGGCGTGCGCGCCAGAGTGGCGGCCAGTTCGTTGTCCAGGATCCAGCTTCGCGGGCGGTCGCTGCTGCGTGCCTGCACATCACGCCAGCGCAGCAGGCGCAACAGGCGGTGCTGTGCGGCGGCATCAAGGAACTGTGCCGAGCGCATCGCCAGGTGCGGCCAGCGGTCTTCATCGTTGGCGACGCTGGCCAGCAGGCGCTCGCCATCGTCGTGCAACCACTGCTGGCGGCCCAGCGCCTGCAGCCTGGCATCAATGGCGTCGTGCAGTGCGAACAGGTGCTCGACATCGTCGGCGGCGTACTGCAGCTGCGACTCGGACAGCGGGCGGCGCATCCAGTCCGAGCGGGTCTCGCCCTTGGCCAGCGCCACTCCGGTGATCTCCGCCACCAGCTTCTGGTAGCCCATGCCGCCGCCGATGCCGGCCAGCGACGCCCCGATCTGGGTGTCGAACAGCGGTCGCGGCAGCACGCCGCAGGCCCACTTGAAGGCAACCAGGTCTTCGCTGGCGCTGTGCATTACCTTGGTGATGGATTCATCGGCCAGCCAATGCGCAAGCGCCTCGGTCATGCCGGGAATCAGCGGGTCGATGAGCAGGATGTCCTGCCCGACCGCCATCTGCACCAGGGCCAGCTGCGGCCAGAAGGTGCGTTCACGGATGAATTCGGTGTCCAGACCGATGCGGGTCGGGCGCTGCTGGAAGTACGCATCCAGCTCGGCGGGGGTGGTGATCCAGGTTGCCACGGGTCAGGGCCTACTACTCGGGTTTGCTCAGGCAGGGGAGAATAGCCTAACGTCGGTCCGCGTCTGTGCCGAAGGAGGCTCTGCTTGCGTTTTCCGTTGTCGCCCGTGCTGTGCACCGCCCTGGCCGTGGCCCTGGCCGGCTGCACGCCGTCGCCGTCCGCGCCGGCGGAACGGGCCGCCAGCGAAGAGGCGCGCGCGTCCGAGGGCGCCGACACCGGCGCCAATGCCAGTTCGCAGGCCGGGCAGGGCAGCGTGACCATCGCCGGTGAAGATGCCGCCGAGGACGTACAGCAGTGGACGCCGCCACGGGTGGACCGCCAGGGCCGCAGCCTTGCCCAGTTGCGGCGCGCCGCCGAGCAGGCGTTCGCTGAAGGCCGGCTCTATGAAGACGCGGATGCCGCCATTCCGCTGTGGCTGGCGGTGCAGGAAGAAGACCCGGATGACCGCCAGGCCCGGCTGGGCCTGCAGCGTGCCCGCCAGCGACTGCAGCAGCTGGCCGATGCCCTGCTGGTGCGGCCGCTGAAGCAGCGCGAGGCGCTGGCCGAGGCCAGCCGCCAGGCACTGGTGTTGCTGACCCTGTCGCCGAAGGACGAGCAGGTGCGTGCGCTGCAGGCGCGGGTGGAGCTGGCGCAACGGGTGGTGGCCTACAACCGTGCTGGCGAGGAGGACCTGCGCTCGGACCGTATCGGTGAGGATGGCGACGGTGCCATCGGCAACTTCCGTGAGGCGCTGGCGCTGGATGAAGACAACAGCCGCGCACGGCAGGGCCTGGCCGCAGCCGAGAGCGGGTTGATCCGCCGTGCCGAACAGGCTGCTCGGGCGCGCGATTTCGCCAGTGCGGGTACCTGGCTGGCCGAAGCCAGCAAAGTGCGCGATTCGTCGCCGACGATCGCCGACGCCTTCGAACGCATCGAGCAGATCCGCGCCGCCACGCTGCTGCAGCTGCGTGATGACGGACTGCGTGACCTTGCCACGCCACAAGGCCTGAAGCCGGCGCGCGAGAAGCTGGCCGAGGCGCTTCGCATCGCTCTGCCGGGTGATGCAGTGGTGGGCCAGCTTCGCGAGCGCATCGACCTGGCCACCCATTACGGGAGCTTCCGGCCGGGACAGGTGTTCAGTGATGCGATGCGCGATGGCGGGCGCGGACCGCAGATGGTGGTGGTGCCCCACGGTGGCTTCCAGATGGGTGCAGGCGATGCCGAGCCGGGCTCGAGTGATGCCGAGCGTCCGTCGCACTACGTGCGCTTCGATCGCGGCTTTGCCATGGCGATCACCGAGATCACCGTCAGCGATTTCGAGCGCTACGTGAAAGCCTCCAATGCGCGCCCGCGCGCGACCCGGCGTGGCCATTCGGTGGTCTACGACGAACGCAGCGGCAATTTCATCCGCCGCAGCGGCGTGGACTGGCGTTCCGACTACGACGGCGGTCGCGCGCTGGGCAACTCGCCGGTGATGCACGTCAGTGTGCGTGATGCCGAGAATTATGCGGCGTGGCTGTCCGAGCAGACCGGCCGCAGCTACCGGCTGCCCAGCGAAGCCGAGTTCGAGTACGCGCTGCGCGCTGGCAGCAGTGGCCGCTATCCGTGGGGCGATGCCGGCGTGCCGCCGCCAGGCAGCGGCAACTTCACCGGCAGCAAGGACGTTTCGCCTTCGGGACGGCACTGGCACAACGCGTTTATCGGGTACGGCGATGGCTGGTGGGGGCCGGCGCCGGTGGCCAGCTTCCAGGCCAATGCCTTCGGTCTGCACGATATGGGCGGCAACCTCAGCGAATGGGTGGCCGATTGCTGGCATGCCAGCTACCGCCGCGCACCGTCCGATGGCGTCGCCTGGTTCAACCCGGGCTGCCGGTCGCGGGTGATCCGCGGTGGCAACTGGGCCAATGCCCCCGAGCAGACCCGCGCGGCCTGGCGGCAGTCCCAGGATTCGGATACTACCAACGCCCGCATCGGCTTCCGCCTGGTGCGCGGCATCTGAGCGGCACCCGGCTTCACCCGCTGCGGGCAGCGGCGCACTAAGATTGCGCCGTGCCCGCCAGCCGGCGGGGCCAGCAGGAAGTCCCCTGATGCGCAACGATCCCTTCTCCCGCTCGTCGCAAGGCCCACAGCGGCGTGGCCTGTTCGGCAACATCCGCTGGTGGGTGCTGCTGCTGGCCGCCGCCTATGCGCTGTTCTACTGGTTCTCCAACCGCACGGTCGATCCGTACACCGGCGAGAAGGTGATGATCGACAGCAGCCTGGACGCGCGCCAGGAAACCGCGCTGGGGCTGCAGGCCTACCAGCAGATCCTGTCGCAGGAACGGCCGATGGACCCCAATGCACCGATCGCGCGCGATGTGCGCGATATCGCCCAGCGCTTGATTGCCAAGGTCGATGTGGTGGAGACCGCGCTGGCCCAGGAGCACGGCGTGCAGCCGGCGCATTTCGCGCGGGATTTCCAGTGGGAAGTGAATGTGATCCCGTCCGACCAGGCCAATGCGTTCTGCCTGCCGGGCGGCAAGATGGCGGTCTACACCGGGTTGGTGCCGGTAGCACGCACCCGCGATGCGATGGCGGTGGTGATGGGGCATGAGATCGCCCATGCGCTGCTGCGCCATGGTGCACAGCGCATGGCCCAGCAGAAGCTGACCCAGATCGGGCAGGTGGCCGGCGCCGCCAGCGGCATGGATGCGCAGCAGCAACAGATGATGATGTCGGCGATGGGCTATGGCTACCTGCTGCCGTATGCGCGCAGCCACGAGACACAGGCGGATGAAGTGGGGCTGATGCTGGCCGCAGCGGCGTGCTTCGATCCCCGCGAGGCGGTGCCGCTGTGGCAGCGCATGGGCCAGGCCAGCGGCGGCCAGTCGCCACCGGAGTTTGCCTCCACCCACCCGAACCCGGGCACCCGCATCCAGAACCTGCAGGCGCTGATGCCAAAGGCGCTCGAGTACCGGCAGAAGTTCTGCGAGCAGGCAAAGTAGGGGGGGGGGGCGGGAGGGCTTGCAGCCCTGCACCTGCCGAAGCAACAGCAACAGCAACAGCGTGCATTCCGTGGGATGGCGGGGTGGGTCCGGTTGCGGGGGACGCTGCAAATACGTCCACGTAAGCTCGGTCGCCGCATCCATGCGGCTCACGCCCCCTCAACCGGACCCACCCCGCCTTCGACAGATTCTCGCGATCTGTCGGAATGGCGTGGGGTCAGATCCGTTTTCCTACGGAAAACGGATCTGACCCCGAATTGATTCGATATCTGACAGAGATTCATCCACGCATGGCGTGGATCTACCGACCGTCATCGGGAAACTGTCGAGGGTGGGGCGGTGTGGCTGTGCAGGACCGTTGGCGCCATGGATGGCGCCATCGAGCCCCCAGGGATGGGTTTACGGCGTGTCCTGCACAGCCACACCGCCCCGCCAAACCATCAGCAATCCAGAGCCGCTTTGGCTGTTGCTTCGGCCGTTGCTTGAAGCCTCTGCAGGTGCAGGGCGCAGCCCTGCCGAACACCCATTTACTTGACCTGCACGTCGATCACGCCGTCGCCAACGCGGGCCTGCAGCGCGTCACCGGGCTGCACCTGGTCGACCTTTCGTACCAGCGTGCCATCGTCAGTGCGGGTCAGGATGCTGTAGCCACGGGCCACGGTGGCCAACGGGCTCACCGCTTCCAGTGAACGCGCCAGTCCGCGCAGTCGCAGTGCATCGCGCTCCAGCAGGCGCTGCATCGCTGCCTGCGGCCGCCCGCGCAGGGCGGCGAGGCGGCGCTGCAGCGCGTCGAGCTGACGTTGCGGATGGTGCCCGCGCAGTACCGCGGCCGCATGGCGCAGGCGTGCGGCACGGCGCTCCTGCTGCTGGTTGAAGACCGCATGCAGGCGCCGGCCCAGATCGAGCTGGCGACGGCGCAACAGGTCCAGCCGCGCCTGCGGGCTCTGTGCGTTCAGGCGCAGCAGGGCGCGGTCGGCACGCTGCATCGCCTGCTGCATCGCATGCCGTTGCAGCTGCACCATGCGCGCGGCCGTACGGCGCAGGCGCAGGGCCAGTTCGCGCTGGTCCGGTACCAGCAGCTCGGCTGCCACCGACGGCGTTGGTGCGCGCAGGTCGGCGGCAAAATCGCTGAGGCTGAAGTCGGTTTCATGGCCCACCGCCGACACTACCGGGGTGCGGCTGGCGGCGATCGCGCGGGCCAGTGCTTCATCGTTGAAGGCCCACAGGTCTTCCAGTGAGCCGCCGCCACGTGTCAGCAGGATCACGTCGTAGCGGCCACTGGCATCGGCGGCCTGCAGCAGGCGGGTGATCTGTGCAGCGGCGCTGCTGCCCTGCACCAAGGTCGGCAGCAGGTCCACTTCCAGCAGCGGGAAGCGGCGGCCGAGTACGCTCAGCACGTCGCGCACGGCGGCGCCGGTGGGCGATGTGATCACCGCCAGGCGCTGCACGTGCGCCGGCAGCGGCCGTTTGCGTGCCGGGTCGAACAGGCCTTCGGCCTCCAGGCGTGCCTTCAGCTCTTCGAACGCGCGGCGCAGCGCGCCTTCGCCGGCCTCCTCCATGTGGTCCAGCACCATCTGGTACTCGCCACGGGCGTCGTACAGGGTCACCTTGCCGCGCACCAGCACGCGCATGCCTTCGCGCGGCACGAACTTCAGGTACTGCGCCTTCATCCGGAACATCGCCGCGCGCAGCTGCGCACGTGCGTCCTTCAGGGTGAAATACAGGTGCCCGGAAGAAGGACGCGCCACGCTGCCCAGTTCGGCCTCGACCCAGATCGCCGGGAAGCTGCCTTCCAGCAGGTCGCGGGCCAGGGTGTTGAGCTGGCTGGGGGTGAGGATGTCGTTGTTGCGTGGCTGCATGGGAACGGCGTGCTGCGGGCGGAACGGGGGCTCAGGATCGCACGTCAGCGCACCCTGTGCTGGTCCAGCGCCCATTGCACGTGTTCGCGCACCAGCGGCGAGGGATCATCGACGCGGGTATGCAACGCGGCCAACGCTTCGGCCGAGGACGGTGCATTGCCCAGTGCCACGGCGATGTTGCGCAGCCAGCGTTCATGGCCGCTGCGCCGGATCGGGCTGCCTTCGGTACGGCGCAGGAATTCAGCTTCGTCCCAGGCAAACAGCTGGTCCAGACGGGCAGTGTCGAGGTTGTTGCGCGCGCGGAAATCGGCTTCGTCGGTACGCTTGGCGAACTTGTTCCAGGGGCAGACCAGCTGGCAGTCGTCACAGCCGTAGATGCGGTTGCCGATCAACGGCCGCATGTCTTCGGGGATGGCACCGTCGTGCTCGATGGTCAGGTAGGAAATACAGCGCCGCGCGTCCAGCCGCTGCGGGCCGGTGATGGCCTGGGTCGGGCAGACATCGATGCAGCGCGTGCAGGTGCCGCAGTGTGCCGTGGCCGGTGCATCGATCGGCAGCGGGATATCGATGTAGATCTCGCCGATGAAGAACCAGGAGCCGCCATGGCGGTCGATCAGGCAGGTGTGCTTGCCGATCCAGCCCAGGCCGGCATTGCGCGCCAGTGCGCGTTCCAGCACGGGCGCCGAATCGACGAACACGCGGTAGCCCAGCGGTGCCACTTCATCGTTGATCTGCGTGGCCAGCTTCTGCAGGCGGTTGCGCATCAGCTTGTGGTAGTCGCGGCCCAAGGCGTAACGGGCCACGTAGGCGCGGCCCGGGTCGGCCAGGGTTGCCCAGGCTTCGGTGTCGTCCTTGTGGCTGTAGTCCATGCCTACCGAGATCACCCGTACGGTGCCGGGCAGCAGCTCGGCCGGGCGCGCGCGCAGGGTGCCGTGGCGCGCCATCCAGTCCATCGTGCCGTACAGGCCCTGGCCCAGCCAGTCGGCCAGGTGCGCCTCATCCTCGCCCAGCTCGATGCCGGCGATACCGCAGCGCTGGAAGCCATGCGCACGCGCCAGTTCGCGGATGCGCTGCACGGCCTGGGCCGGATCGACAGGGATGGGGGCGGGGGACATGTGCACCAGTATAAAATCCCTGCATGGCCAACCTTGCCGATCTTTTCGATTCCGCTGCCGCGCGTGCGCTTGATGCGCAGGCTTCGGCGCTGGCCGCCGAGGGTGGTTGGGGCCTGATGGCGCAGGCCGGCCAGGCCGCCTGGCAGTGCCTGCTGCAGCATTGGCCGCAGGCGCAGCGGATCGGCGTGGTGGTCGGAGCAGGCAACAACGGCGGCGACGGCCTGGTGCTGGCCCGCCATGCACGGAAGGCCGGGCGCGCGGTGACGGTGATCGCCTTGCCGGGCAAGCCACCGGCGACGTCGCTGGCACAGCGTGCAGCATCGGAATTCACGTCCGACGGCGGCACCATCACCGATTTCGACGGCGCGCTGCCCGAGGCCGATATCTGGGTCGATGCCCTGTTCGGTCTGGGCTTCGACCGTGCGCCGGAAGGTGTGGCGCAGGCGCTGATCGCCGCCCTCAACGCGCAGACGGCACCGGTTCTGGCGCTGGACGTCCCCAGTGGCGTCGATGCCGACCGGGGCGCCGTACCGGGCGAGGCGGTGAAGGCTGCTTTGACCCTGCAGTTCATCGTGCCGCATCGCGGGCTGTATACCGGCGATGCGCTGGATCATTGCGGGCGGAAGGCGTTGGCGCCGCTGCAGCTACCCACGGCCGCATGGCAGGGCGTGTCACCCGCCGCAGAGCACTGGACCCAGGCTCGCTTGCCGGCACTGCTGCCGCCGCGTCGTGCCAATACCCACAAGGGCGAATCCGGGCACGTGCTGTGCGTCGGCGGCAACCATGGCAGCGGTGGGGCCATCGCGATGGCGGCCGAAGCGGCACTGCGTGCCGGCGCGGGACTGTTGAGCCTGGCCACCCGGCGCGATCACGTCGGCCCATTGCTGGCTCGGCTTCCCGAGGCGATGACCCATGCGCTTGAAGATGGCGATGTGCTGCCGGCGCTGCTGGACAAGGCCAGGGTGGTGGCGATCGGCCCCGGCCTGGGCCAGGACGAATGGGCACGCGCAATGTTTGCGCAGGTGCTGGACAGCGACAAACCGCTGGTGGTTGATGCCGATGCGCTGAATCTGCTGGCGCAGAATCCGCGCGCGCTGCCGGAGGCGATCCTTACGCCACATCCGGGCGAGGCCGCGCGTCTGCTCGACTGCAGTACCGCTGACATCCAGGCCGATCGCTACCGCTGTGCGCAGGCGTTGGCCGAGCGCTTCCACGCCGTGGTGGTGCTGAAGGGCGCGGGCAGCATCGTGACGGCGCCCGGGCAGGTGCCACGGCTGATTGCTGCAGGCAACCCCGGCATGGCCGTGGGGGGCATGGGCGACCTGCTCACCGGCATCATTGCCAGCCTGCGCGCGCAGGGCCTGGCCGCCTTCGACGCTGCCGCCGCTGGCGCACTGCTGCACGCGCTCGCCGGCGACGCTGCGGCCGCCGACGGCGCGCGCGGCATGCTTCCCACTGATCTGCTGGTGCCGCTGCGGCAACTGGCCAACCCGGAACGCTCTTCATGACTGAATTCTTCCTTGCCGACAGCGATGCCACCGAACTGCTCGGGCAGTGGCTGGCGGCGACCCGACCGCCCCAGGCGCTGATCGAACTGCGCGGCGACCTCGGCGCTGGCAAGTCCACAACGGCCCGGGCACTGCTGCGCGCGCTGGGCGTGCAGGGCGCGATCCGCAGCCCGACCTATACCCTGGTCGAGCGTTATCCGCTGGCCAGTGGCGGCGAAGCCTGGCACCTGGATCTGTACCGGATCGGCCAGGCCGGCGAACTCGATTTCCTGGGCCTGGACGAGGGCAGCGCGGTGTTGTGGCTGGTGGAATGGCCGGAACGCGGCGCTGGCGCGCTGCCGCCGACCGACCTGGTGGTGGCGTTGGAGATCGAGGGGCAGGGGCGCCGCGTCCGTCTCACCGGAGCCAGCGACGTCGGACATGAGTGGCTGAAGCGGCTTCCCCAAGGGGGCGACTTGCAGGCCATTTCTGTCGGCTGACGAGAACAAAGACCGGCAGGTTACGGATTATTAAGGAAAAAGGTGTTGCATTCCGTTCAGCGCGATGATTGAATCCTGAGCCATGCGCCCGGGGAACCGTCTCACCGCTATCTGTGCCGCCGTCGGACTGGGTCTGGCGAGCGTCAGTGCGTGGGCTGGTGAAGTCCGCCAGGTCCTGCTGAATACCGGCGCCACCGGCACCCGTGCCGAGATCTCGCTGGTCGGCAGTGGCGGCTACAAGACGCTTTCTCTGGCCAGTCCGAACCGTCTGGTGGTCGACTTCCCTGACTCCAGCGCCATACGCAACCTGAAGATGCCGGCTGCGCAGGGCGTGGTCACGGCGGTGCGCACCGGACAGCCGGTGCCGGGCACCTTCCGTGTCGTTTTCGACCTCGCTGAATCGGTGGCGCCGTTCCGCCCGCAGATGCAGCGGGAGGGCAATGAATCCAAGCTGGTGATCGAATGGCCGGGCGATGGCCCGGCCATGGCCGCCAGCCGTCCGGCAGCGACACCGGCGGTGCAGCCGCAGGCACCGGTGGCCACGCCCGGGCCGACCCCGGCTGAAAGCGCACAGTCGCGTTCCGATGCCGCACGTGCGACCGCACTGCTGACCGCGCAGGTGCGGCAGCAGGCCAGTGCCACTGCCGCCGCACCGGCCACGCCGACCCCGGCGCCGTCCACCGCGCCGGCCCAGGTTGCGGCGGCCGGTACCGTGGCCAGCAGCTCACCTTCTTCCTCGCCGGCCGCGATCCTGGCCGGCCAGCGCACCGCCGCCGTGGTGACCACGCCGCCGGCTACCGTGCCTGCACCGGCGCCGACGCCGGTGGAACCGCCGCGCCCGGCCATGCCCAGCGATGCCTCGCGCATCCGCATGCAGGCCGGCATGCGTCATCTGGTGGTCGCCATCGATCCCGGCCACGGTGGCCAGGATCCCGGCGCGATCGGCCCGACCGGCAAGCGCGAAAAGGATGTCACCCTGGCGGTGGCGCGTGAGCTGGCCCGCCAGGTCAATGCGACGCCGGGCCTGAAGGCCTATCTGACCCGCGACAGCGACGTGTTCATCCCGCTGCCGATGCGTGCGCAGAAGGCACGTGCAAACAAGGCCGACATCTTCATTTCGATCCATGCCGACGCGGCCGAAAACCGTTCGGCCACTGGTTCGTCGGTATACGTGCTGTCGACCAAGGGCGCCTCTTCGCAGCGCGCCCGCTGGCTGGCGGACAAGGAAAACGCGGCCGACCTGGTGGGTGGCGTGCGCCTGCAGCAGACCGAAGACACGCTTGCCAACGTGCTGCTGGACCTTGCCCAGAGCGGTTACATGAAGGCGTCTGAAGATGCCGCCGGCCACGTGCTGGGCGGCCTGAAGCGGATCGGCAACAACCACAAGCCGAACATCGAACGTGCGAACTTCGCCGTGCTGCGCACCTCGGACATGCCGGCGATGCTGGTGGAAACCGCGTTCATCTCCAACCCGGACGAAGAGCGCCGCCTGATCGACCCGGCCTACCAGCGCAAGATCGCCGGCGCCGTGCTCGATGGCGTGCACACCTTCTTCAGCCGCCAGCCACCGCCGGGCACGCTGTACGCAGCCCGTGCCCAGGCCGAGATCGACGCTGCCGGGACCATGGCCGGCGGCAGCAAGTAACCCGCCGAAGGCAGGTTGCTGCTTTCTGTAGCGTCGACTGTCAGTCGACTACGCGCGCAGCGCGGGGTTTTCGCCGCCCGGCGGAGGGCAGTCGACTGACAGTCGACTCTACATGCGCAGCCTCCGCTATCATCAACCCATGAAGTCTGCTGCCCATCCTCTCCCATGAGCGCGCCCGGACCGCGCCCGATCCGGCCGTTGCCGGAAATCCTGATCAACCAGATCGCCGCCGGCGAAGTGGTCGAACGTCCTGCGTCGGTGGTCAAGGAGCTGGTCGAGAACGCGATCGATGCCGGTGCCAGCCGCGTTGATATCGATCTTGAAGAGGGGGGTGTCCGCCTGATCCGCATCCGCGACAATGGCAGTGGCATCGCGCCGGAACAGCTGCCGCTGGCGGTCTCGCGCCACGCCACCAGCAAGATCGCCGATCTGGACGACCTCGAATCGGTGGCCACGCTCGGTTTCCGTGGCGAAGCGCTGCCGTCGATCGCCTCGGTCAGCCGCTTTACCCTGTCCTCGCGTCGCGCGCATGACGAACACGGTTCGGCACTGCAGATCGAAGGCGGCAAGATCGGCGAAGTGACGCCACGTGCGCATGCACCGGGCACCACCGTGGAAGTGCGCGAGCTGTTCTACAACGTACCGGCGCGGCGCAAGTTCCTGCGCGCCGAGCGTACCGAACTGGGCCATATCGAAGAGTGGTTGCGTTCGCTGGCGCTTGCGCGACCGGATGTCGAACTGCGCGTGTCGCACAACGGCAAGGCCTCGCGCCGCTACAAGCCGGGCGATCTGTATTCCGATGCGCGCCTGGCCGAAACGCTGGGCGAGGATTTCGCCAATCAGGCCGTGCGCGTCGACCACAGTGGTGCCGGCCTGCGCCTGCACGGCTGGATCGCGCAGCCGCATTATTCGCGCGCCAGCGCCGACCAGCAGTACCTGTACGTCAACGGCCGTTCGGTGCGCGACCGCAGCGTCGCCCATGCGGTGAAGATGGCTTACGGCGATGTGCTGTACCACGGCCGCCAGCCAGCCTATGTGCTGTTCCTCGAGCTCGACCCGACCCGCGTTGACGTCAACGTGCACCCGGCCAAGCACGAGGTTCGCTTCCGTGATTCGCGGCTGGTGCACGATTTCGTCTACCGCACGCTGAAGGACGCGCTGGCTGATACCCGCGCCGGCATGTCGGCGCAGGAGATCGGTGCGGGTCCGGTGCATCCGGTGGACGCCGCTGCTGCACCGATGGCATCGAGCGCGGGCGCATCGGGTTTCGGGCTGGCGCGTGGACCTACGCCCGGTGCCGGCTCGGGTGGCGGTGGTGGTGGTTTTTCCGGCTGGCGCCCGCAGCAGCCCCTTGGACTGCAGGTGGCCGATGCACCGGCGGCCTATGCCGCGCTGTATGCCGCACCGGCCGGTGCCGAACGCGGTGCTGCGCTGCCGCCGATGCCGACCGAGAACGGACTGCCGGTGACCAGTGCCGACGCCGGCGTACCGCCGCTGGGCTACGCGATCGCGCAGCTGCACGGCATCTACATCCTGGCCGAGAACGCAGAAGGCCTGATCGTGGTCGACATGCATGCCGCGCACGAGCGCATCGGCTACGAGCGCCTGAAGAACGCGCACGATGGTATCGGCCTGCAGTCGCAGCCGCTGCTGGTGCCGATCACACTCGCCGTGGGCGAGCGCGAAGCCGACACCGCCGAAAGTGAAGCCGAAACGTTGGCGGCGCTCGGCTTCGAGGTGACCCGTGCCGGTCCCGGATCGCTGCACGTGCGCAGTATTCCAGCGCTGTTGGCGCATGCCGAACCGGAGGGGCTGCTGCGCGATGTGCTGACCGACCTGCGCGAGCACGGCCAGAGCCGCCGCGTGGCCAGCGCACGTGACGAACTGCTGTCGACCATGGCCTGTCACGGTGCGGTGCGTGCCAACCGGCGCCTGACCGTGCCGGAAATGAACGCGCTGCTGCGCGACATGGAAATCACCGAACGGTCTGGCCAGTGCAACCACGGCCGGCCGACCTGGGCCCGTTTTTCGCTGGCGGAGATCGACCGCTGGTTCCTGCGCGGACGTTGAGGGGAGCATCGATGCGTTATCGGGGAATGGGCGGCCTGCTGGCCGCCTTGCTGTTGGCCGCGTGCAGTCCGGCAACACCGCCGGCGCCGAAGGTTACCGAAGATCCGGCCTATGCGGCCGCGCAGCAGCAATGGCGGGTGGCCCGCTACCAGGACCTGACCCGGCCCGATGGCTGGACGGCCCTGGTCGGCCTGCACTGGCTGCAGAACAAATCACACTTTGTCGGCAGTGGTGCCACCAACGGCATCCGCCTGACGGTTGGCCCGGACAAGCTGGGCCTGCTGCGTCGCGAGGGCAGCCAGTGGTGGTTCACGCCCGAAGCCGGTGTGGATGTCAGCCATGATGGCCAGCCGGTGCGCGGCCGTATCCGCATCGACACCGACAAGGATCCGCAGCCAACCCTGTTGGCCTTCGACGGTGGCAAGGGCCAGCTCAGCATCATCCGGCGCGGTCCGCGCGATGCGCTGCGGGTCAAGCATGCCGATGCGCCGGCGCGCCGTGATTTCGCCGGGCTGGAGTACTGGCCGGGTGGCCCGGACTGGCAGGTGCAGGCACGCTTCATCCCGCATCCGGCGGGCAAGACCCTTCCCATTGTCGACATCACCGGCCTGACCACCGAGATGCCCAATGCGGGTGCGGTCGAATTCGAACGCGACGGCCGCACATGGCGGCTGGAGGCGATCGGAGCCACCGGGCAGCCGCTGTTCCTGATCTTTGCCGACCGCACCAGTGGCCGCGGCAGTTATCCGGCCGGGCGCTATCTGGATACCGATGCGCCGGCAGCCGACGGCACGCTACGCATCGATTTCAATCATGCCTACAACCCGCCGTGCGCATTCACCGCGTATGCCACGTGCCCGCTGGCGCCGCCGGAAAACCGGCTGGACCTGCGCATGGAAGCGGGCGAGAAGGCCTACCACCTGTCTGAAGGAGAGGGCTGAGATGCCGTTGAAGGGACTGTTCCGTGCAACGCTGCTGATGGCAGCGTTTGCAATCGCACCGCTGGCACCGGCGCGCAATGCACCGGCCACCGACGCCGCTGCCACGGCGGCGGCCAAGCCGCCGGTGCCGCTGCTGTGGAAGGTGACCGGCCCGGGTGATTCACGCGTATACCTGCTTGGATCATTCCACCTGTTGAAACCGCAGGACTACCCGCTGTCGCCCGATGTCGAGCAGGCCTTCGAGGCCTCGCAGCGGGTCGTGTTCGAACTGTCGCCGGAGGACATGCAGTCGCCGCAGCTGGCCAGCCGCATGGTGCAGGCTGCAGTGCGCACCGATGGCAGCGAGCTCAAGCGCGATCTCGACGCGGCCACCTGGCAGAAGCTGCAGGCGTTCGCATCCGAGAACAAGCTTCCGTTGGCACAGATGCAGGGCATGAAGCCCTGGTTCGTCGGCCTGAGCATTTCGGTCGGGCAGATGCAGAAGATGGGCCTGGACCCGGCGCTGGGCCTGGACCGTCATTTCATGGAGCGCGCGCAGAAGACCGGCCGCAGGACCGCTGGGTTGGAAGACATCGATACCCAGATCGGCATGCTCGACGGCATGACCGTGCAGGAGCAGCGACAGATGCTGTCCGAGGCGCTGGATCAGGCGGGCAAGGGCGATGAGCAGGCGCGCCAGCTGCATGATGCCTGGCGGCGAGGCGATGAGCGCGTGTTGTGGACGAAGATGGCCGCGGAAATGCGCCAGCAGTACCCGCAGCTTTACCAGCGCATCAACACCGGGCGCAACGATGCGTGGGTACCGAAGCTGCTGCCGTACCTGCAGGCCGGGCAGGGTGGCACGCTGGTGGTGGTCGGTACGCTGCACCTTCTGGGCGGTGACGGCGTGGTCGAGAAGCTGAAGGCGAAGGGCTACAAGGTCGAACGCGTATGCACGGGGTGCAAAGCGAAACGTTGATGCTCCCCCGGGGCACAAAACAAAGCGGCGCGCCATTGGGCGCGCCGTTTTCGTATCCGCCGGTACATCGGCTCAGCGGCGGGTCTTGCCGCCGGTGCCGGTACCGGGTTCGTTGGGCTTGTTGCCGGTGCCGGTACCGGTGCCACCCGGTCGCGGACCACCGAAACCGGTGCCCATGCTGCGCTGGAATTCCTGCCACAGCTCCAGGTTGCGCTCGGTCAGCTGGTTCATCATCGCCCACGGGGTCTGGCCCAGCAGGTTGCCCATCTGCTGGCGGAACTGCTGCTGCTGGTCGAGGAAGACCTGCATGCTGCGCTCCAGGTAGTTGCCCATGAAGCCCTGCAGGGAATCGCCGTAGAAGCGGATCAGCTGGCTCAGCAGCTGGGTGGACAGCATCGGTTCGCCGTCCTGTTCCTGGTCGGCGATGATCTGCAGCAGGACCGAACGGGTGAGGTCGTCGCCGCTCTTGGCGTCACGGACTTCGAAGTCTTCACCGTCCA
This sequence comes from Stenotrophomonas sp. YJH_SMC_120, assembly GCF_059368675.1. Classification (NCBI taxonomy): domain Bacteria; kingdom Pseudomonadati; phylum Pseudomonadota; class Gammaproteobacteria; order Lysobacterales; family Lysobacteraceae; genus Stenotrophomonas; species Stenotrophomonas sp. YJH_SMC_120. The sequence goes on along the minus strand of NZ_JCAFRY010000004.1, from coordinate 199,309 downwards.
GGATCAGCTGGCGCACGTCCTCGATGGTGATGTAGCTGGAGATCTCGGTGTCGTAGAGACGGCGGTTCGGATACTTCTTGATGATGCGGGTCGCAGCCATTGAAGCGGTCACTCGTCACAGTAGATGCGAAGCATGGCGCAGTGCAGCAGCCGTTGCAACCGCCTCAGCCCCCGCCAGGCTTGGCTTTCACAGGGGATCATGTTGCGCAACAAGGGTTTGCGTGCTGCGCAGCATGACCATCGGCAGGGGCGGCGGGTGTGCGCCGCCGAGGCCGCCGGCGCGGCTTACCAACCCATATGGTGGCCGCCATTGATGTCCAGGTTGCTGCCGGTGATCCACGAGGCTTCCTCCGCCACCAGGAAGGACACCCCGTAAGCGATTTCCTCCGGCTTGCCGAGGCGCCCGGTGGGAATGTCGGCGACGATCTTGGCGCGCACTTCCTCCGGCACCGCCATCACCATGTCGGTCGCGACGTAGCCGGGCGAAATGGTGTTGACGGTAATGCCGAAGCCGGCGTTCTCGCGCGCCAGCGAGATGGTGAAGCCGTGCATGCCGGCCTTGGCCGCCGCGTAGTTGGCCTGGCCGTACTGGCCCCTCAGGCCGTTGATCGAGCTGATCTGGATGACCCGGCCCCAGCCGCGGCGGCGCATGCCCTCGATGACCGGGCGGGTGACGTTGAACACCGAATTGAGGTTGGTGTTGATCACATCGTGCCACTGGTCCGCGCGCATGCGATGGAACGTGGTGTCGCGGGTGATGCCCGCGTTGTTGACCAGGATCTCGACCGGGCCCAGCTCGGCCTCGACGGCGCGCACCAGCGCTTCGGCGCTGCCTGGATCGGAGACATCGCCCGGGAAGATCGACACGCTGTAGCCGCGCTCGGTCATTGCCTGCTGCCAGGCGCGGGCCTTGGCCTCGTCGCGGTAGTTGGTGGCGACCCGGTGGCCCTGGTCGGCCAGGCGTTGGCAGATGGCGGTGCCGATGCCGCCGGTTCCGCCGGTGACCAGTGCGACGCGAGATGTCATGGAGTGTTGTCCGGGTGTCGGGTGGGGGAAGGGGGATTCTGCAACATCGGCGCGGAAAGTGCGCCGGCTGGCAACAGGATGTCGGTCCGCGGCAGTCGTGCCGGGTCGAAGGCCTGCCGAGCGGTGGCCAGCAGCGTATCCAGGTCGTGCGCAGGTTCCAGCGCCCCAGGTGCCTGGCCGAGCAGCTTCCAGAGCTGGCGCAGCACGGGCAGCGGGTGCGAACTGTCCACCGGCAGCGCCGCCAGCGACTTGGACAGTTTGTGGCCCGGCGCATCCAGCAGCAGCGGCAGGTGCCAGTAGCGCGGCACCGCCAGCCCCAATGCCTGCTGCAGCAGGATCTGCCGCGCGGTGGAGTCGAGCAGGTCGGCGCCGCGCACCACTTCGGTCACTCCTTGTGCGGCGTCATCGACCACCACCGCCAACTGGTAGGCCCAGCAGCCATCGGCGCGGCGCAGCACGAAGTCGCCGACCTCGGCGTGCACGTCCTGCTGCTGCGGGCCGCGCAGGCCATCGTCGAAGTACACGATGCTGCCCGGTGGCACGCGGAAGCGGACGGCAGGGTCCGGTCGAGGTTGCCGGGCGACGCAACGATGGTGGATGCCGCCGTTGGCGGCCAGGTCGCTGCGGCTGCAGTGGCAGACAAAGGCCAGGTCGCTGGCCAGCAGCACGTCCAGCGCGGCCTGGTAGGCCTCGCCGCGGGTGCTCTGCCAGAGGATCGGGCCATCGTGGACCAGGCCGAACGCGGCCAGCGCCCGCAGCTGTGACTCGGCGGCGCCGGGCACGGTGCGTGGTGGATCGACGTCTTCGATGCGCAGCCGCCACAAGCCGCCGTTATGTCGCGCGAGCAGCCAGCTGCCGAAGGCGGCGAGCAGGGATCCGGGATGGAGCAGGCCGGTCGGCGAGGGCGCGAAACGACCGCAGGGAATGGGGGAGGTCATGCTGGCTGAATCGTCGGTCAGGTTGGCGCTTGAATTCAAGCTGACCACACCGCAAATTGACCGGTATCGACCCCTTCCGAGCCGGATTTTCCCATGTTTACCCGCATTGCCCTGTTCCTGGCGACCAACTTCGCGGTCCTGATTCTCGCCAGCATCGTGATGTCGTTGCTCGGGGTCAATCCAAGCCAGATGAGCGGCCTGCTGGTCATGGCCGCGATCTTCGGCTTCGGTGGCTCCTTCATCTCGCTGCTGCTCTCCAAGTGGATGGCCAAGCGCTCCACCGGTGCGGTGGTGATCACTGAGCCGCGCAACCAGACCGAGCGCTGGCTGCTGGCCACCGTCGAGCGCCAGGCCAAGGCGGCCGGTATCGGCATGCCCGAAGTAGCGGTGTACGAAGGCCCGGAGATCAACGCCTTCGCCACTGGTGCCAACCGCAACAACGCGCTGGTGGCGGTGTCCACCGGCCTGCTGCACAACATGAGCGAAGACGAGGCCGAAGCGGTGCTGGGCCACGAGATCGCCCACGTCGCCAACGGTGACATGATCACCATGGCGCTGCTGCAGGGCGTGCTGAACACCTTCGTGATCGTGCTGGCCCGCGTGGTCGGCGGCATCATCGACAGCGCGCTGTCGGGCAACCGCGAAGGCGGCGGCCGTGGCTTCGCCTATTACATCATCGTGTTCGTGCTGGAGATGGTGTTCGGCCTGTTCGCCACCATGATCTCGATGTGGTTCTCGCGCCACCGCGAGTTCCGCGCCGACGCCGGCGGTGCCTCGCTGGCCGGCCGCCAGAAGATGATCGCCGCGTTGGAGCGGCTGCAGCTGAACCACGGCCAGAGCACGCTGCCGACCCAGATTGCCGCCTTCGGTATTGCCGGTTCGACGGCGAAGAAGCTGTTCATGAGCCATCCGCCGCTGGAAGAGCGCATCGCCGCGCTGCGGGCGTCGACGGTGGCGTAAGTCTCCGTACTTCTACGGTAGTGCAGGAACGCCTGGCCCCGCGCCGGGCGTTTTTGTTTGCGCGGTGCATTGCTGATGCCGGATCGTGCCCGGGGGATCGTTTCCGCGACTGCGGGGAGGTGTCACTTTCTTTGCTCGTGCAAAGAAAGTAACCAAAGAAACACGCCGCCGGGGCGCGAGCCGACGTGCTGCGCACGCCGGTACCCTGCGCTCCTCGGCCCGTCGAGGGACGGTGCGGGAACTCGCTGCGCTCAGACACCCGCACCTCTCCGCCCTCGCCAGACCTGCGGTGCTCGGCTCGCTCAAGGCGGACCCAAGGTCAAATGCCACAGCGGCACCCGGTTGATCCATGCCACGCGTGCATGCTGTTGCCCTTGATCTTGACCTTCCAGTCCGCCTTGAGCGAGCCGAGCATCGCAGGGGAATCAGGGGCGAAGAGGTGCCGGTGTCTGAGCGCAGCGAGTTCGGCGCCGTCCCCTGATTCTCCGAGAAGCGCAGGGAACCGTCGCGTAGCGACGGCTCGCGGCTGGCGGAGCGTTTCTTTGGTTACTTTCTCTGCACGAGCAAAGAAAGTGACACCCCTCCGCGGTCGCGGAAATGACTCTCCGTGCGCACAAACGAAAACGGCACCCTCGCAGGCGCCGTCTCCATGAACCGCATTACGCGAAACCTCAGAACTTCGCGTCGAACTCCGCCGCGTAGCCAGTGTTCACCAGCACCTTCTGCAGCGACTCGGCCACCTTCAGGTTGCCGGCAACGATCTGGTGGGTCTCCGGGCCACGGTTGTCCATCCGGCCCAGGGTCGCGCCCTTGAAGTCGCAGACCTTGCCACCCGCCTCGCGGACCAGCAGCAGCCCGGCAGCGATGTCCCACGCCTTCACGCCGGCTTCGAAATAGGCGTCGGCGCGGCCGCAGGCCACGTAGGCCAGGTCCAGCGCGGCCGAACCGGTGCGGCGGATGTCCTCAGCCTGGACCAGCAGGGTGTCGACCGACTTCAGCTGCGCGCTGGCGCGGCTGCGTTCGCGCGGGGCGAAGCCGGTGTGGATCATCGTGCCTTCCAGATCCTTGCGGTCGGCCACGCGGATGCGGCGGTCGTTCAGCACGGCGCCGGCGCCACGGCTGGCGGTGAACAGTTCATTGCGCAGCGGATCGAAGATGACGGCATCGGTCGGCTCGCCGTTCTCGACCAGGGCGATCGACACGCAGTAGTGCGGCACGCCGCGCAGGTAGTTGCTGGTGCCATCCAGCGGGTCGATGACCCACATCTGGCGGCGCTCGCCCTGCACGCCACCTTCTTCACCGAAGATGCCGTAATCCGGGTAGGCGCGCTTGAGTTCCTTGACGATGACCTTTTCCGCGTCCGCATCCACTTCGCTGGCGTAGTCCATCCGGCCCTTCTGCACCACGTTCAGTGCCTCGAGCTTGTTGATGTTGCGCAACAGGACGTTGCCGGCGAGGCGGGCGGCCTTGACCATGACGGTGACGGCGGGTTTCTGCATGGCGTGGGCTCCCGGAAAGGCAGAAGAGATGGACTGGCGGGGGAAAAGAGCGGGTCCGGCGCAGTGGCCGGCCGCACAGTTTACCATTGGTCATCGTCCAGCTCGACCTTTTCCCTGTTCATGTCCCAGTTTCCCGCCGCCACCCGCCTCCGATTCGTCCTGGTCGGTACCCAGCACCCCGGCAACATGGGGGCTGCCGCCCGCGCCCTGAAGACCATGGGCCTGGCCCGCCTGGTGCTGGTCGCCCCCGAAAAGCCGCTGGACGAGGAGGCCTTCCGCCGCTCGGCCGGTGCCGAAGACGTGCTTGGGGACGCTCCGGTGGTGGCCACCCTGGCCGAGGCCGTGGCTGACTGCCGCCTGGTACTGGGTTGCACGGCCCGTGCCCGCCGCGTCCAGCTGGAGGAATACCTGCCGGCCGACGCTGCCGCCCGTGCGGTGGCCAAGGCGGGCGAAGGTGCCGAGGTCGCACTGGTGTTCGGCCGCGAGCGCACCGGCCTGACCAACGAGGAGCTGCAGCTCTGCCACGCCGCAGTGCACATCCCGTCAGACCCGGAGTTCAGCTCGCTCAACCTGGCCGCCGCCGTGCAGGTGCTGGCGTACGAAACGCGCATGCAGCTGCTGGGCGCGCAGCCGGCCGCCGACGCCGAGCCGGGCTTCCGCGAACAGGCCGCCAGCCATGAGCAGATGGAGAGCTTCTTCGCCCAACTCGGCGACACTCTGGACGAGATCGATTTCCACAAGGGCCGCGCGCCCGAATCGGCGATGCGCAAGCTGCGCCGCCTGTTCCTGCGCAGCGAGCCGAGCGAGCAGGAAGTGCGCCTGTTGCGCGGCATCCTCGCCGACACCCAGCGCATGGCGCGTCTGGCCCAGGCCGGCAGCAAGGACAGCTGACGACGTTCTCATTTTTTCGGGTAGTCTGTCTGGATACCCAGGGGGGGATGACGTCTGTGTCGGCTCTGCGAAAGGCAATGCAGGGGGGACTGCTGAGCCTGGCCATGGTCCTGCTGGCCGGAGCCGTGCATGCAGCACCGGATCCGGTGCTGGTGCTGGGCCGGATCAGCGATGACCCCCAGGCTCACTACGAGCAGCTGCAACCCCTGCTGGACTACGTGGTGGCGCGCATGCATGACGTTGGCATCCAGGAGGGGCGGGTACTGATGGCCCGCGACCCGCAGCAGATGGCCAGCTATCTGCGGCGGGGACGGGTCGACTGGGTCACGGAAACCTCCGGTACGGCGGTGGCACTGGGCCAGCGCAGTGGCGCGCGGCCGCTGCTGTTGACCGAGCGCAACGGGGTGCGCGAATACCAGACGGTGTTCTTCGTGCGCAGCGACAGTCCCATCCAGCGGGTGCAGGATCTGCGCGGCCATCGCCTGGCCCTGCAGAACACGGCATCCACCAGCGCCTACCTGGTGCCGGTGATGACTCTGCTGAACCATGGCCTGTCGCCGCAGATCCTGGCCGGGGTCTGGGACGTGCCAGGGAGTGACAGCGTGGGGTATGTGTTCGCGCGCAGCGAGTTGAACATCGCGACGTACGTGCACAAGGGGATGGCGGATGTGGGGGCGGTGAGCAGCGTGGACTGGAACGACGAGCGGCGGGTGCCGGCTGCATTCCGGCGCGATTTCCGCGAACTGCTGCGCACCGAACCCTACCCGCGTGCGGTGGAGATGGTCCGCGCCGACCTCGATGCGCGGGTGCGCGACCGCCTGCAGGAAGTCCTGCTGCAGGCCGCCAGCGACCCGCAGGCACAGGGTGCGTTGCATCGGTTTTTTGGCACTTCCGGTTTCCACCGTGTCGATGCGCATGCGCAGCAGCGGTTGGATGAATTGAAACAAGGATTGACGCGCGTGCGGATGGAAGTGGAATGAAGTGGCTCGGCTCGGGGATGCAGGCCCGGTTCCTGCTGGCGATGGGCGGAGCGATGGTCGTGGTGGTCGCCATCCTGGCGGTGCTGCTGGGGCGCCAGACGGCGATGCAGAGCGAGGTGCGCACCCTCAGCGGTGGCGTCATCCATGAATTGTTCGACCGCAGCGTGCGCAGCCGCGGCGAGGCGATGGCACGCGAGTTGTCCGATGCGCTGGCCAACCCGCTGTATTACCGCGACCTGGACCAGGTCGGCGTGCTGGTGCGCAGCACGGCGCGACAGCCGGTGGTGCGCTATGTACTGGTGTTCGACGAGCGCGGCCGGCTGGTGCACGACGGCTCGGTCGAGGTCCCGGGATTCGGCCAGCCGATGGCCGATCCCCTGGCGCCCAAGGCTGCGGCGGCGCAGGCCTTGCTGGTGCAGGAATCGCCGAAGGTGCTGGACAACACGATGCCGATCATGGTCGGCAACCAGCGCATCGGCGGCGTCCGCGTCGGCATGGCGCTGGACGAAGTGCAGCAACGCGAACAGGCGGCCAACGCCACCCTTGGCGAGCGCCTGCAACTGGTCGGCAGCCGCCACCTGGGTTGGTTGCTGCTGATGCTGGGGTTGCTGGTGGTGATCGGCGTGGTGGTGATCCTGTACGTGCAGCGCACGCTGGTCGCGCCGATCCGCGATCTGGCCGCGGCCGCGCGCCGCATCGAGGCCGGTGACTACCAGACGCCCCTGGCCGAGAACACCCGTGACGACGAAGTGGGTGAGCTGGTGCGCGGCTTCGCCCGCATGCGCGATGCGATCGCCCGCCATGACCGTGAAGTGCGGCGCATGGCCTATACCGATGCGCTGACCGGGCTGACCAACCGGCTGGCATTCCGCGAAGCGCTGGACCATCGGCTGATGGCGGCGCGTGCCGCCAATCACCGGTTGGGCCTGCTGTTCGCCGACATCGACGATTTCAAGCGGGTCAACGACACGCTTGGCCATGAGGCCGGTGACGAGGCGTTGCTGCAGTTCGCACAGCGCATCGGCCGCGCCGTTGCGGAGGCAGGCGGCGACGAGGCCCTGCTGGCCCGCTTCGGCGGTGACGAGTTCGTGATCCTGGTGGGCGACGGTGATGTGGCCGCCAACGCGCGGCTGCTGGCCGAAGTGCTGGTGCGCGAGCTGGGCAGGCCGCTGGTGGTGCAGGGCAGGGAGCTGTTCCTGGGCACCTCGATCGGCGTGACCCTGTTCCCCGACGATGCGGCCGATGCGACCACCCTGTTGAAAAACGGCGACATCGCCATGTACCAGGCGAAGATGGCCGGCAAGAACTGCTATCGCTATTACAGCCGGGCGATGGACCACGCGGTCGAGCGTCGCGTGCATATGGAACAGGAACTGCGCGGGGCCTGGGAGCGCGGCGAACTGCGCCTGGCCTACCAGCCGATCTTCCGCATGCGCGACCGCCGCATGGTCGGCGTCGAAGTACTGCTGCGCTGGCAGCATCCGACCCTGGGCACGATCCCGCCGTCGGTGTTCATTGAAGTGGCCGAGCAGAGCGGCCTGATCGAGATCATCGGCCCGAAGGTACTGCGTGCGGCCTGCATGGAGGCCTCGCAGTGGCCACGCGGGGCGGCCGGGGACGACCTGTTCGTGTCGGTGAACGTGTCACCGCGGCAGCTGCGCGGCGGCGAACTGCCGGCGCTGGTCGCGCAATGCCTGCATGAGTCCGGGCTGCCAGCGTCGCGCCTGCATCTGGAGCTGACCGAGACCGCGGTGATCGGTGACGAGATGGTCGCCGCGCAGCTGCTGGACAAGCTGCACCGCACCGGCGTGAAGGTCTGGCTGGACGACTTCGGCACCGGCTTCTCCGGCTTGAGCCACCTGCGCCAGGTGCCGGTGGACGGCGTGAAGATCGACAAGAGCTTCGTGGCCGACATGCAGCGTGATCCCGACGACCTCGCATTGACCACGGCGATCATCGCCATGGCCCACGCGCTGGGCATCACGGTGGTGGCCGAGGGCATCGAGCAGCAGGCGCAGTTCGAGCTGCTGGCGCAGCGCGGCTGCGATCTGGGGCAGGGCTACTGGCTGAGCCACCCGGTCACCGCCACCGAAGTGGTGCGGATGATCGAATCGGGCGTTTGACCGATTGACGTTGTGCCGGGGGTCATCCCTTTTCCGCAGGAAAAGGGATGACCCCGCTACGGAATTACACCGGGCGCTTGCTCGGGTCGCCGGGCAGTTCGCGCACCAGCTTCGGGACCAGATAGCCGGACAGGCGCGCGGTCAACCCGGCAATCAATGCCTTGGCCCGGGTGTCGTCCACTTCGAAGTGGGCCACGCCCTCGACCCGGTCCAGCTGGTGCAGGTAGTAGGGCAGCACGCCGGCGGCGAAGCTGCGCTCGCTCAGGTCCTGCAGGGCCTGCACGCTGTCGTTGACCCCGCGCAGCAGCACCGCCTGGTTCAACAGCTGGGCGCCGATGCCGCGCAGGCGGGCCATCGCCGTGTCCACGCTGGCATCGAATTCATTGGCATGGTTGGCGTGGACCACGACCGCCAGCGGCCACGGCAGGCTGCCCAGCCAGGAGACCAGTTCATCGTCCACGCGCTCGGGCAGCACGATCGGCAGGCGGCTGTGGATGCGCAGGCGGCGGATATGCGGGATCGCGCGCAGGGCGTCGGTCAGCTCGACCAGCTTGTGCGTGGCCAGCGACAGCGGGTCACCGCCGGACAGGATCACCTCGTCGATGTCCGGGTCGGCGGCGATGGCGGCTACGGCCTCCTGCCAGCCACCCTTGGCGGCGTTCTCCGCGCCATAGTCGAAGTGGCGGCGGAAGCAGTAGCGGCAGTTGATCGCACAGCTGCCCGTCGCCACCAGCAGGGCGCGGCCACGGTACTTCTGGATGACGCCGGTGGCCTTCTTGGCCGCACCATCACCCACCGCATCGAAGCTGAACCCGGGCGCCGGGCGCATTTCCTCGTCGATCGGCAGCACCTGCCGCAGCAGCGGATCGGCCGGATCGCCCTTGCGCATGCGGGCCACGAACCCCTCCGGCACGCGCAGCGCGAACTGGGCCATGGCCGCTTCGGAGACGCCCAGTGCCGCCGGATCCAGCTCCAGCCGGGCCAGCAGCGCCTGCGGGTCGCGCAGTGCCTGGCGCCAGAGCTGCTGCCAACGCGCGGGCGCGCCTGGCGACTGGGGCCGGGGGAAGGCGGAAAGCTGCATGGAGAGGGGGCCTGCGGTTATCATGGGGGCAGAAAAACAGTCGCCCACCGGCATCCGGTGGGCTTTCCATTCTAACGGCTCGCCGCACCCGCGGCGTTTTTGCCACTCAGGAGTTTACGCATGGCCAGCTACGGCATGAACGACGTCAAGAACGGGATGAAGATCCTGGTCAACAACCAACCGGCCGTCATCATCGACACCGAATACGTCAAGCCGGGCAAGGGCCAGGCCTTCACCCGCGTGAAGTACCGCCTGATCAAGGACGGCCGTACCCAGGAAGTGACCATGAAGTCGACCGACTCGCTGGATGCAGCCGACGTCGTCGATACCGACATGAACTTCATGTACAGCGACGGCGAGTACTGGCACTTCATGGACCCGGAATCCTTCGAGCAGGTCCAGGCCACCAAGGCCGGCATGGGCGGCGCCGAGAAGTGGCTGAAGGGCGAGGAGTCCTGCGTGGTCACCCTGTGGAACGGTGAGCCGATCTTCGTGCAGCCGCCGAACTTCGTCGAGCTGAAGATCACCGAAACCGATCCGGGCGTCCGTGGCGACACCTCGGGCGGCGGCGGCAAGCCGGCCACCCTGGAAACCGGCGCCGTGGTCCGCGTGCCGCTGTTCGTGAACCAGGACGAAGTGATCCGCGTCGACACCCGTTCGGGCGAATACTCCGCACGCGTCAAGTAATCCGGCGCAGCCGGATTACGGTAGTGCCGGCCGCTGGCCGGATACGCGCCATCGCATTCGCGCTGGCGCTCCCATGATCTGCTTCGGCAGATCATGGGCCCCGCTTCACGGGTCTCCAGACCCCGCCGCTTCGCGGCAGCCCCTGACTCAGGGGCGTGTCCCCAGAAGTATCTCGCCGCCCCCCAGCCAGTGAGCCCGCATGAGCGATAGCCCGCACCTCCCCGAAGCCTGCGACCTGCTCATCGAAGCCGGTTACGTCGTTCCGATCGAGCCGCATGCGGTGGTGCTGGAAGACCATGCCGTTGCCGTGCGTGGCAGCGAGATCGTGGCCATCCTGCCGCGTGCCGAGGCGCGCGCACGGTTCCGCGCCACCCAGGTGGTCAGCCGCCCCGAGGCGGCGCTGATGCCGGGCCTGGTCAATGCGCACACGCACAACCCGATGACCCTGCTGCGCGGCGTCGCCGACGACCTGCCGCTGATGACTTGGCTGCAGCAGCATATCTGGCCGGTGGAAGCGGCGGTGATCGGCCCCGAATTCGTCGCCGACGGCACCACCCTGGCCATCGCCGAGATGCTGCGCGGCGGCACCACCTGCGCCAACGAGAACTACTTCTTCGGCGATGTGCAGGCCGCCGTCTACAAGAAGCATGGTTTCCGCGCGCTGGTCGGCGCGGTCATCATCGATTTCCCCACCGCCTGGGCCAAGACCGACGACGAGTACTTCGCCAAGGCCGGTGAACTGCATGACCAGTGGCGCACCGATCCGCTGATCGGCACCGCGTTCGCGCCGCATGCGCCGTATACGGTCAACGATGCCAACTTCGAGCGGGTGCGGATGCTGTCCGACCAGCTCGACATGCAGGTGCACCTGCACACCCACGAGACCGCGCAGGAGATCAACGATTCGATCAAGCTGCACGGCCAGCGCCCGCTGGCGCGGCTGGATCGCCTCGGCCTGGTCAACGACCGCCTGATCGCGGTGCACATGACCCAGCTGACCGATGCGGAAATCCACCTGTGCGCCGAGCGTGGCGTCAGCGTGGTGCATTGCCCGGAATCGAACCTGAAGCTCGCCTCCGGTTTCTGCCCGGCCTGCGCCCTGCAGCGCGCCGGCGTGAACCTGGCGATCGGCACCGACGGCTGCGCCAGCAACAACGACCTGGACATGTTCAGCGAGAACCGCACCGCGGCGATCCTGGCCAAGGCCGTGGCCGATGACGCCACCGCGCTGGACGCGGCGACCACGCTGCGCGCGTCCACCCTGGGCGGTGCCCGCGCGCTGGGCTTCGGCGAGCGCATCGGTTCGATCGAAGTTGGCAAGCAGGCGGACCTGGTCTGCGTCGACCTGTCCGCACTGGAAACCCAGCCGCTGCACAACGTGCTGTCGCAACTGGTGTACGCCACCGGCCGTCAGCAGGTCAGCGACGTCTGGATCGCCGGCAAGCCGAAGCTGGTGCAGCGCGAGCTGGTCGGCATGGACCTGCCGGGCATCATCGCCAACGCGCGCCAGTGGCGCGAGCGCATCCGTCATATCCGCGCCTGAACCCCGGCGCCGCAAGGACTCCCTCATGACTGCCCCCCACGCTTCCTCCAATTTCGATCAGGCCGAGCTGGACAAGTTCGCCGCGCTGGCCAACCGCTGGTGGGACGCTGACGGCCCGCAGAAGCCGCTGCATGCGCTGAACCCGGTGCGCCTGAAATACGTGGCCGACCGCGTGCCGCTGCGCGGCGCACGCGTACTCGACATCGGTTGCGGTGGCGGCCTGTTGAGCGAAGCGCTGGCCCAGGCCGGCGCCGACGTCACCGCCATCGACCTGGCCCCGGAGCTGGTCAAGGTCGCGCGCCTGCATGCGCTGGAAAGCGGCGCCAAGGTCGATTACCGGGTGCAGGCCGCCGAGGACCTGGCCGCCGAGCAGCCGGGCAGCTTCGATGTGGTGACCTGCATGGAAATGCTGGAGCACGTGCCAGACCCGGGCGCGATCATCGAGGCCTGCAAGCGCCTGCTGAAGCCCGGCGGCCATCTGTTCCTGTCGACCATCAACCGCACCGCTGCCGCGTTCGCGGTGGCGATTGTCGGTGCCGAGTACGTGGCGCGGCTGCTGCCCAAGGGCACGCACCACTACCAGGAATTCATCAAGCCGGCCGAGCTGGCGCGCTGGTTGCGCGAGGCCGACATGCAGCTGGTGGACGTCAGCGGCATGGCCTACGAGCCGTGGCGCAACCACGCCCGCCTGAGCAGCCGCACCGACATCAACTACCTGGCCTACGCGGTCAAGCCGGCATGACCTCCGCCCGCTTCCCGCGTGCGGTGCTGTTCGACCTGGACGGCACGTTGCTGGACAGCGCGCCGGACTTCGTCGCCACCTGCAACGCGATGCTGGCCGAACGTGGTCGTGCACCCATCGATCCGGCCGCACTGCGCCCGGTGGTGTCGAAGGGCTCGCGGGCGATGGTCTCGGCCGCGTTCCCGGACCTGGATGCCGCTGCGCGCGATGCACTGATCCCGGAATTCCTGCAGCGCTATGAAGCGTTGATCGGCCAGCACGCAGTGCTGTTCGACGGCGTGGCCGGCATGCTCGCCGCGCTGGATGAGGCCGGTACGGTGTGGGGCATCGTCACCAACAAACCCGAGTACCTGGCGCGCCTGATCCTGCCGCAGCACGGCTGGCAGCAGCGCTGCGCGGTGCTGGTCGGCGGTGACAGCCTGGCCGAACGCAAGCCGCACCCGCTGCCGCTGCTGCACGCTGCGCAGGCCATTGGCATTGCCGCCGAAGACTGCGTGTACGTGGGTGACGACGAGCGCGACATCATCGCCGCACGCGCTGCCGCCATGCCGTCGGTGGCGGCGCTGTGGGGCTACCGCCTGCACAGCGACGACCCGCTGGCCTGGCAGGCCGACGTGCTGGTCGAGAACGCCGAACTTCTGCAACTGGCCAGTCTCTGGCCGACCCGGCCGGCAGCCCCGGCCCAGCCGTAAGGAATCACGTAGTGAGCAGTACCGCGCTGGACAGTTTCCTCGACAAGTGGCGCAGCCGTTGGCCGGAATGGTCGGTGGCCGCCCCGTTCGTGGCCGAATCGCAACGCGAGCTTGCCGTGGCGTGGTTTGCGCTGCTGCAGGAGTTCGACGACATGCTCAATACCGGCGGCGATCCGCTGCCGGCCGATGCCAAGCTGGCATGGTGGGGCGAGGAGCTGCGCAGCTGGGCCGGGCATCGTTCGCGCCATCCACTGGGCCGTCTGCTGGAGCCGGTGCGTGCGCCGTGGGTGCAGTTGGCCGAGGCGCTGCCGGATCTGGTTGAAGCACGCACCGTCGCGCTGGACGCCGCCAGTGCCGAGCGTGCGCTGGCCAACTACGCTGAAGCCGTGGCCGCGGTCGAGGCGGCCTTGTTCGCGGACAAGCCGCGCACCGGTGCCGGCCGTGCGGTGCAGCTGCAGACCCTGGCCCAGCGCCTGCAGGATGCCGGCGTGGCCGGTGTACCGCGCAGCCTGCTGGACGGTGATGCCAGCACGGCTGCACAGCGCTGGGCGCAGCATCTGTTGAAGGGTTGGGGCAGCCGCGTGCCCGGCCCGCGCCCGCGCCGTGTGTGGTCCAGCCTGGCGCGCGCCCGCGTTGCCGCGCAGGCCGCAGGCAAGCCGATTGAAGCGACCCCGGTGCGCACCTTGTTGCGCGTGTGGTGGGCCGCGCGCGGTTGATCGATCGGCGCTGTTGACTGCTTCTGGTGGGTGCGGACCTTGGTCCGCACGCTCTGTGAGGTTGTGCCGACCAAGGTTGGCACCCACCAAAGCGCATTGCGCGCGTTACTTGCGTTCCAGTACCAGTAGCGGATCGATACGGGTATCGAACCAGTTCATGCCCCAGTGCAGGTGCGGGCCGGTGGCGCGGCCGGTGGCGCCGACCGCGGCGATCACCTGGCCTTGTTCCACACGGTCGCCAACTTTTACGTCGATGCGCGACAGGTGCAGGAAGTTAGAGCTGACCCCGAAACCGTGGTCGAGCAGCAGCGTACCGCCGGTCAGGTACAGGTCCGGCCCGGCGAATGTGACGATGCCGGCGGCCGGTGCCTTCACCGGCGTGCCGGTCGGTACCGCGATGTCCATGCCGGAATGACCGGCACCGGGCTGCCCGTTGTAGACGCGCGCATTGCCGAAGCGGCCACTGATACGGCCCTGCACCGGCCAGATGAAGGTCTGGGTGAAGTCGGTGCGGTCGTCATCGCGGGCACGTGCCGCGGTCACCTGCGCCTGTTCGCGCTTGATCCGCTCGGCAATCGCCGGCGGCGGGTTCACCGTCTTCGGCGGCACGCCGTTGACCCGCTCGGTGGGCCAGTCGCGCGGGGTCACCGCAATGGTCGCGGTCTCGCTGCCACCATCAGGGCGTTGCACCTGCACGCGCAGCGGACCCTTCTCGTCGCGGCCGATGCCGAACACCACGCTGCCATAGCCGCTCACCCGCAGTTGGCGGCCGGCGTACTGCACGCGGCTGCCGGCGGGTACCTTGCCGATCACCAGTGCGCCCTGCGACGCGCTGGCCGGGAACACCACGCGGCTGTCGATCAGGCTGCCGATGGCATCCTGCGCGTGAGCCGACGGTACGCTGAGCATGGGCGCCGCCAGCAGCAGCGCCCCGGTAAATAGAGCCGCGCGCATCAGCGGTCGTAGGTCATGCGCTGGCCGGCGGGCTCGCCCACCAGTTTGCTGCCGTCCCACACCAGCTGGCCATTGACCCAGGTGGAGGCCACGCGCGAACGGAAGGTCGTGCCTTCGAACGGCGACCAGCCGCACTTGGACAGCACGTCCTCGCGCTTGACGGTGAACGGCACGTCTTCCACCAGCACCAGATCGGCGAAGTAGCCTTCGCGCAGGAAGCCGCGCTCTTCCACGTCGAACAACTGTGCCGGCGCGTGTGCGAATTTCTGCACCACCTGCTCGCGGGTCAGCTTGCCTTCGTGCACGCGCTCCAGCGCGGCCACCAGCGCGTACTGCACCAGCGGCAGGCCCGACGGTGCCTGCGCGTACGGCTTCTGCTTCTCTTCCCAGGTGTGCGGCGCGTGGTCGGTGGCCAGCACGTCCAGCACGTCGTCGGCCAGCGCAGCGGTGATCGCCTCGCGGTCGGACACTTCCTTGATCGCCGGGTTGCACTTGATCAGGTTGCCCTTGGTCGCGTAATCCGGGCGCGCGAAGTGCAGGAAGTGCACGCAGGTCTCGGCAGTGATCTGCTTGCGGCTGCCGTCGGCGCGGATCAGCGGGCCCTTCTCGAACAGCGCCAGCTCATCGGCGGTGGAGATGTGCAGCACATGCAGGCGGGTGCCGTGCTTGCGCGCCAGCGACATCGCCAGGCGGGTCGACTTGATGCAGGCCTCGCGCGAACGGATGTCCGGATGCATGTCAGGGGTCAGCGCATCGCCGTACTTTTCCTGGAAGGCCTTCAGGTTGGCATCGATCATCGGCGTGTCTTCGCAGTGCGTGATGATCGGGGTCGGGCATTCGCGGAAGATCGCATCCAGCGTTTCCGGGTTGTCCACCAGCATGTTGCCGGTCGAAGCACCCATGAACACCTTCACGCCCGGGGCCTTCTTCGGGTCCAGCGCACGGATCGCGTCGAGGTTGTCATTGCTGGCGCCGTGGTAGAAGCCATAGTTGGCCCAGGCGCGGCCGCGCGCGAGCTCGTACTTGGCTTCGAGGATGGTCGAATCCAGCGTCGGCGGGTTGGTGTTGGGCATGTCCATGAAGCTGGTCAGGCCACCGGCCACGGCCGCGGCCGATTCGCTGGCGATGTCGCCCTTGTGGGTCAGGCCCGGTTCGCGGAAGTGCACCTGGTCATCGATCATGCCGGGCAGCAGCCAGCGTCCGGCCGCATCCACCACCTGCTCGCCGTCGCGCGGCGCCAGCCCGCTGCCGATCTGCGCGATGCGGCCGTTCTCGATGCGCAGGTCGCCGTCGAAGGTGCGGCCTTCGTTGACCATCCGGGCGTTGGTGATGAGGGTGGAGGACATGTCAGTGTTTTCCTGTGCAACGGCAAGAGGGGGCGTTGGGAGACTCGGGCACGGGGTCGAAGCCGCCGGGATGGAACGGGTGGCAGCGACCGAGCCGGCGTGCTGCCAGCCAGCTGCCGCGCAGCGGGCCGTGCCGCGAGATGGCTTGCATCGCGTATTCAGAACAGCTCGGCACGAAACGGCAGCGTGGCCCCAGCAAGGGGCTGATGAAGCGCTTGTAGAAGCGCAGCAGGGCAATGAGCAGGCGCGAGATCACCCAGTCATCTTATGCCAGTTGGCATGAAGGCCGCATTTGTGCAGGATGGGCCGTTGGTCGCATGTCGCCGATGGCCTGCGACCGGTACCAGCACCTGCGGGTGCTGGCCAGGTTCCGTACCGCGCAAGGCGGTCCGTGTTCGTCGGACTGCCTCCAAGGGCGCCTTGACTCCAGGACTGAATGGAGCAGGGTGCCGAGGTTGCTGCTGCGGGTCGGGTAGGCTATAAAGGCCCGCTTTCCCGGGCCCCGGGGAATCCAAGGAAGAGCGTTTCGTGGCTGCTAAAAAAACTGCAAAGAAGGCCGCAACGGCCGCCAAGAAAACCGCCAAGCCTGTTGTGAAGAAGTTGGCGGCAAAGCCCGTTGCCAGGAAACCGGCCAGCAAGCCGGCGACCAAGGCAGCGTCCTCGCAACCGGCGGCCAGGAAGGCCACCGCAAAGAAAACGCCGGTCAAGGCAGCCAAGCCGGTGGCGAAGAAGGCTGCTGCGCCCGCCAAGGCCAAGCCTGCCGCTGCCAGCAAGAAGGCGCCGGTGGTGAAGAAGGCCGCCAGCAAGGCTGCGCCGGTGAAGAAGGCTGCCGCCAAGCCAGTGGCGAAGAAGGCAGCAACCAAGCCGGCGCCGAAGGCGGTGGTGAAGAAGGCTGCGGTCAAGCCGGTTGCCAAGCCCGCAGCAAAGAAGGTCGCTGCGGCCAAGCCGGTCGCCACACCTGCCGCTGTAAAGAAGGTTGCCAAGAATGTTGCCGCGCCGGCCGTAAAGCCGACCCCGGCCCCAGTAGTGAAGTCCGCACCGAAGCCTGCTGCCAAGCCGGCTCCGGCCAAGCCTGTCCCGGCCAAGACCGTGGCAGTGGCAGCAGCCCAACCGGCCTCCAAGCCGGCCCCGGCCGCCGCTCCTGCCGCCTCGAAGGCCCCGCAATCCAAGAATCCCGTGCCCGTTTCGAAATCGCCTGCCAAAACCGCCGTGAAATCCGATTCCGCCCCGAAGACCGTGTCGCGCCCTGTCGGCAAGGTTGCCGTGGCCGTCGCCGCCCGCTCGGCGGCACCGGCCCCGCGCAGCAAGTACAAGGTGGTCGAGTACAAGACCGACGAGGCCACCGGCCGCCCGATCCTGCCGGCTGGCTACAAGCCGTCCTCGGAAGAGGAATACATGAGCCCGCTGCAGCAGGAATACTTCCGCCAGCGCCTGCAGAACTGGCGCGCGGACCTGGTGGAAGAGTCCAAGCAGACCATCGAGAACCTGCGCGAGGAAGTGCGTGACATCGGCGACGAAGCCGAGCGTGCGACCCGCGAGACCGAGAACTCGCTGGAACTGCGTACCCGCGACCGCTATCGCAAGCTGATCGGCAAGATCGACAGCACCCTGAAGCGCCTGGAAGCGGGCGACTACGGTTACTGCGTCGACACCGGCGAGGAAATCGGCCTGGAACGCCTGGAAGCGCGCCTCACCGCCGAACGCACCATCGACGCCCAGGAGCGTTGGGAGCACCTGCAGAAGCAGCAGGGCGACTGATTCCCGCTCGTTGTATGGTCATGCAGAAAACCCGGCTTCGGCCGGGTTTTTTGTTGGGGTGGTTGACTGGGTAGAACGGCGCCTTCCGCGTGTCAGAGGGAGCCTGCGGGTGGGTCCGGGCAGGACACGCTGCAAGTACATCCCTGTAAGCTCGGCCGCGGCATCCATGCCGCGGACGGTCCTGCCCGGACCCACCCGCAGGCTCTCAACGGTTTCCTGCGTGCGCGGCCGATGTAGGGCCGAGCCCACGTTCGGCTCAGGCCGAAGCTGGAGGGCAAGGAAGAGGAAAAGCAAAAGCAGAAAGCAAAAGCAGCCAAGCATGGCTTGACTCTACCAAGAGCGGTCATGCGTGCGCTCGCGGCTGTTGAGTCCGCCTTGTAGCGAGCCGAGCACCGCAGGGGAATCAGGGGCGAAGAGGCGCCGCTGTTTGAGCGCAGCGAGTTCGGCGCCGTCCCCTGATTCACCGAGGAGCACGGGGCACCGGCGCGCAGCGCCGGCTCGCGGATGGCGGAGCGTTTCTTTGGTTACTTTCTTTTCGCGAAAAGAAAGTAACACCCCGCCGCGGTCGCGGAAAAGGGCCGCCGGGCATGGCCCGGCGCTACCAATGCGTCGGCGCACGTAAAGCGGCTGTCGCGGAAACGACGAGCCGACGCTACTGCAGATCACGCAAATTCAGTTTCCGCAGCGTCGGGTTCTTCCACGCGGTGATCCCGGCCACGCTCAGCACCGCAAACCCACCCAGCACCACTGCAGGCACCAGCCCCAGCAGACGGGCCATCGTGCCGGCATAGAACGCGCCCAGCTCGTTGGACGAACTGATGAAGATGCCGTTGATCGACGACACCCGTCCGCGCATTTCTTCCGGCGTGGCCAACTGCAGGATGGTCGAGCGGATCACCACCGAGACGCCATCGAAGGCCCCATAGAACAGCAGGATCAGCGCCGACAGCCAGAAGTGCTGCGACAGGCCGAAGCCGATCACGCACAGGCCGAACCCCGCCACCGCGAACAGCAACACGCGGCCGGCATTGCGGTGCAGCGGGTGGCGGGCCAGCCACAGGCCCACGAACACCGAACCGAGCGCCGGCATCGCGCGCAGGATGCCGAGGCCCTCCGGACCGTGGTGCAGGATTTCGTGCAGGAAGGCCGGCAGCATCGCCACCACGCCGCCCAGCAGCACCGAGAACATGTCCAGCGCCATCGCGCCGACCATGATCCGGTTGCCGACCACGAATCGCGCGCCTTCGGCGATGCTCTTGAAGATCGGCGCGGCCGGACCGGTGTGCACCGGCTCCTCCACTTTCAGCGTGGCCAGGCAGGCCATCGCCACCAGCGCAAAGGCCGTAGCCACCGCGTAGGACAGGCCCTTGCCGCCGAGGCCGACCAGCACGCCGCCCAGCGCCGGGCCGGCCACCATGCCGGCCTGGAACACCACGGCGCCGAGGCCAGCGCCACGCGCGAACTGGTCACGGGCCAGCACGCGGGCGAACAGTGCGTTGTAGATTGGCGACAGGAAGGCGCGGACCATGCCGGTCAGGGCGATGGCCGCATAGATCGGCCACACGCCCTCGAACGGCAGCCAACCCGTCGCAACGCTGGTCAGCACCAGCGCCGTGGCGATCAGCCCGGAACAGGCGACCATGCCCAGCCGACGGCGCGGCAGGTGGTCGACCAGATAGCCGGCGAACGGCGCCACGCAGAAGAACGGCAGCACCTCGGCCAGGCCGACCAGGCCCAGCGAGAACGGATTGCGGGTGACTTCGTAGATGTGCCAGCCGACGGTGACCGCCACCACCTGGTAGGACAGCATCGCGAAGATACGGTAGGCCAGCAGCTTGGCGAAACCGGGCCGGGACAGCAGGCCCAGCGCGGTGTCTTCGGCTGTGGCAGGCTCGCTCACGACGGGTCGCGCTGCAGCTGGGCCTGCGCGGTCTCGCGGATGAAGGCCAGCATCGCCGCCACGCCGTTGCTGCGGGTGGGGGAGAGGTGACGGGCCAGGCCGATGTCCTGGATGTAGCTGGGCTCGGTGTCCAGGATTTCCTGTGCCGAGCGCCCGGAGTACACGCGCAGGGCCAGGAAGATCAGGCCGGAAACGATGGCCGAATCACTGATGGCATGGAAGCGCAGCGACTGCGCGTTGCCTTCCGGCACGATCCAGACCATCGACTGGCAGCCGAGCAGGCGGTGCTCTTCGGTCTTCCATTCGTCCGGGAAGGCGGGCAGCTTGCGGCCGAGGTCGATCAGGTACTGGTAGCGCTCGGACCAGTCGCCGAAGAAGCCGAATTCCTCGGCGATGGCGGTCTGGGCCTCGGCGGCGGTAGGTTCAAGCGGGAACGGGGAGTCGGTCACAACAGTCTCTACAGTGGGGGCGTGGCCGGCGGGCCGGCCACGGGGCAGGGCAGGTCAGCCGCGCTTGCGCGACCAGCGCACGCCCTGCGGGGTGTCTTCCAGCACGATGCCTTCGGCGGCCAGCTGGTCGCGGATGGCATCGGAACGGGCGAAATCACGCGCCTTCTTGGCCGCAGCACGCTCGTCGATCAGGCCCTGGATGCGGGCATCGTCGCCGTCATCGCCCGCAGCGGTACCGAACCACTGCGCCGGATCGGCCTGCAGCAGGCCCAGCGCCAGGCCGGCGCCGAGCAGCTCGCCCTTCAGCCGTGCCTGTTCGGCCGGGTCGGTGGCGCGGCGTGCATCGGCGGCGATGCGGGCCACTTCGGCCAGCGCCTGCGGGGTGTTCAGGTCGTCATCCAGGGTCGCCTCGACGCTGGCCGGGATCACCGCGCTGGCTTCGATCGACGCCAGCTCGCGCAGCGTGCCGTACAGGCGGTCCAGGGTGCGCACCGACTGCTCGATCAGGCCATCGGACCAGTCCAGCGGCTGCCGGTAATGGGCCGACAGCAGGGCCAGACGCAGCGCTTCCGGCGGATGCTGGCGCACCAGGTCGTGTACGCGCTCGATGTTGCCCAGCGACTTGCTCATCTTGGCGCCGCCGAAGTTGAGCATGCCGTTGTGCAGCCAGTAGCGGGCAAAGATCCTGCCGCCATGCGCGCATTCGCTCTGCGCGATCTCGTTCTCGTGGTGCGGGAACTGCAGGTCGACACCGCCGGCATGGATGTCGATGGTCTCGCCCAGATGGGCGGCCGCCATCGCCGAGCATTCGATGTGCCAGCCCGGGCGGCCGCGGCCCCAGGGCGATTCCCAGCCGGGCAGGTCGTCGCTGGACGGCTTCCACAGCACGAAATCGCCCGGATCACGCTTGTAGGGGGCGACATCGACGCGGGCGCCGGCCAGCATCTCTTCCGGATCGCGTCGCGAGAGCTTGCCGTAGCCGTCGAAGCTGGCCACCGCGAACAGCACGTGGCCTTCGGCGGCATAGGCATGACCATTGGCGATCAGCTGCTCGATCATGGTGATGATCTGCGGCATGTGCGCAGTCACTTCCGGCTCGATGTCCGGCGGCACCACGCCCAGCGCGGCCATGTCTTCACGGTAGGCGGCGGCGAACCTGTCGGTGATGGTGCTGATCGGCACCCCCTGCTCGCGTGCAGCGGTGTTGATCTTGTCGTCCACGTCGGTGATGTTGCGCGCGTAGCGCAGGCCACCGAAACGCCGCCGCAGCAGATCGGCCAGCACCCCGAACACCACCGGGCCACGGGCGTTGCCGATGTGCACGTAGTTGTAGACCGTGGGGCCGCACACATACAGGGTCGGACAGGCCGGATCGAGCGGGGTGAACGGTTCGAGCTGGCGAGTCAGGTTGTTGTGCAGGCGCAGGGTCATGGGGCTGTGGCTGGGGGACAAGCCCGTGATTTTAGAACGTGTCGGCCCGCTTTGGGGCGCCGATTGCCACCGGTGGACGCCGGCTCCCCCCAAGGTGGGGTGGGCAGGAGCGGCGTGGACGGGTAATGTTCAGCCCCTTGCGCTCGTCACTGCCTACACTATTGCCGTGTCCTTGCTCCCGTCGCCACTGAAATCCACCGCGTTGCTGACCCTGGCCTGCCTGTCGGCGACGGCCGCCGTGGCCCAGGCGCAGGAAGCCGAGCCGCGCAACCGGGTGGTGATCGTCGAGAACGTGAAGTTCGACTATGCGCAGGTGCTGAACGTCGAGCCGGTGTTCCAGACCCTGCGCGCGACCCGCACCGAGGAGCATTGCGAGCCGATCTCGACCCGCACCCTGGCCCCGGTCAACGTCACCGGTGAAGAGCCGGTCGAGGACAAGGGCCGGATCAGCCGCTTCTGGGACTCGGTGCGCTCGATGTTCAAGCGCAGCGATGAAGAGGTCTCCGAGGAGACCGCCGCCGAGACGCCCGCCCCGGCACCGGCCAACAACGGCCCGATGCTGACCCGCGACTGCCGCATCGTGCCGGTCGGGCGTGAATTCCGCCGGCCGATCGCCTATGACGTGGATTACGTCTACAAGGGCACCAAGTACCGGTCGCGCCTGCCGGAAGACCCCGGCAACCGGCTGAAGATCCGGGTTTCGATCACCCCCTGGGTCGGCCCCGAGCAGGGCGCCGCCGGTAATCCCTGATTCTGCGACCCCGGCCCCTTGCGTCGGCCCCGGCCGCATGCAAAGATTGGCGGCCATGAAGCTCACCGACTTCCAGCACGACAGCAGCGCAGCCCGACAGGCGTCGGGCATGACCTCGCGTGCGCGTCGACCGGAACCCCACATCCTCGCTGGGTAACCGGAGCTTTCTGCTGTTCGTCCGAAAAAAACCCAGCCCGCCGGCTGGGTTTTTTCGTTTCCGCGCTTAAAAAATGCATGTGCTGAAAGCTGCAACTGCAACCTTTTCGATCCACCTTTGCTTCCTGCTTTTCCCTTCCACCGCGTCGAACCCGGCGCCGCCACGCAAGGAAAGATGATGTCCCCCAAGCACTTCCTGAACACCCAGGACTGGAGCCGCAGCGATCTTGACGCGCTGCTGACCCAGGCCGCGCTGTTCAAGCGCAACAAGCTCGGCGACCAGCTCAAGGGCAAGTCGATCGCGCTGGTGTTCTTCAACCCCTCCATGCGCACCCGCACCAGCTTCGAACTGGGCGCATTCCAGCTCGGCGCCCACGCGGTGGTGCTGCAGCCGGGCAAGGATGCGTGGCCGATCGAGTTCAACCTCGGCACGGTGATGGACGGCGATACCGAAGAACACATTGCGGAAGTGGCCAAGGTGCTGGGCCGTTACTGCGACATCATCGCCGTGCGTGCGTTCCCCAAGTTCATCGACTGGGCCTACGACCGCCAGGACATCGTCCTCAACAGCTTCGCCAAGTATTCGCCGGTGCCGGTCATCAACATGGAGACCATCACCCACCCGTGCCAGGAGCTGGCCCACATCATGGCCCTGCAGGAGCACTTCGGCACCCAGGACCTGCGTGGCAAGAAGTACGTGCTGACCTGGACCTACCACCCCAAGCCGCTGAACACCGCCGTGGCCAACTCGGCACTGACCATCGCCACCCGCATGGGCATGGACGTGACCCTGCTGTGCCCGACCGCCGACTACATCCTCGACGATCGCTACATGGGCTGGGCCGAGCAGAACGTGGCCGAGAGCGGCGGTTCGCTGAAGATCAGCCATGACATCGACAGCGCCTACGCCGGCGCCGACGTGGTCTACGCCAAGAGCTGGGGCGCGCTGCCGTTCTTCGGCAACTGGGAGCCGGAGAAGCCGATCCGCGACCAGTTCAAGCACTTCATCGTGGACGAGCGGAAGATGGCACTGACCAACAACGGTGTGTTCAGCCACTGCCTGCCGCTGCGCCGGAACGTGAAGGCCACCGACGCGGTGATGGATTCGCCGCAGTGCATCGCCATCAACGAAGCCGAGAACCGCCTGCACGTGCAGAAGGCGATCATGGCGGCCGTTGCCGGGCGCTAGATCGAACAAGGGGTAGAGCCGACCGTTGGTCGGCTGCTCCCGCAGCGGCGCATCCATCATTCCAGCCGACCAACGGTCGGCTCTACCGAATTCCCATCCCCCAAGTGGACCTGACTCCCATGAGCAACAAAGACGTCGTTCTCGCCTTCTCCGGCGGCCTGGATACCAGCTTCTGCGTGCCGTACCTGCAGGAGCGCGGCTACAATGTGCACACCGTGTTCGCCGACACCGGCGGCGTGGATGATGAAGAGCGCGATTTCATCGAAAAGCGCGCCGCCGAACTGGGCGTGGCCAGCCACGTCACCGTCAACGGTGGCCCGGCCATCTGGGAAGGCTTCGTCAAGCCGTTCGTGTGGGCCGGCGAAGGCTACCAGGGCCAGTACCCGCTGCTGGTCTCGGACCGCTACCTGATCGTCGATGCCGCGCTGAAGCGTGCCGCCGAACTGGGCACCAACATCATCGCCCACGGCTGCACCGGCATGGGCAACGACCAGGTCCGCTTCGACCTGGCCGTGAAGGCGCTGGGTGACTACCAGATCATCGCGCCGATCCGCGAGATCCAGAAGGAACACACCCAGACCCGCGCCTACGAGCAGAAGTACCTGGAAGAGCGCGGCTTCGGCGTGCGCGCCAAGCAGCAGGCCTACACCATCAACGAGAACCTGCTGGGCCTGACCATGTCCGGCGGCGAGATCGACCGTTGGGAAGCCCCGGGCGAGGGCGCCCGTGGCTGGTGCGCACCGCGCAGCGAGTGGCCGGAGCAGGCGCTGACCGTCACCCTGAAGTTCGTTGAAGGCGAAGCCGTTGAACTGAACGGCAAGGCGCTGCCGGGCGACCAGATCCTGGCCCAGCTCAACAAGCTGTTCGC
Source organism: Stenotrophomonas sp. YJH_SMC_120 (assembly GCF_059368675.1). NCBI lineage: Bacteria > Pseudomonadati > Pseudomonadota > Gammaproteobacteria > Lysobacterales > Lysobacteraceae > Stenotrophomonas > Stenotrophomonas sp. YJH_SMC_120. The sequence goes on along the minus strand of NZ_JCAFRY010000004.1, from coordinate 174,629 downwards.
CCCGTACGGCGTCGGTCGCGGCGTGTACACCGGCGACACCGTGATCGGCCTGAAGGGCCGCATCGTGTTCGAGGCCCCGGGCCTGGTTTCGCTGCTGGCCGCACACCGCGCGCTGGAAGATGCGGTGCTGACCAAGCAGCAGAACCGCTTCAAGCCGGACGTGGCGCGCAAGTGGGTGGAGCTGGTGTACGAAGGCTTCTACCACGATCCGCTGAAGACCGACATCGAAGCCTTCCTGAAGTCCTCGCAGGCCAAGGTGAACGGTGAAGTGGTGCTGGAAACCCGCGGTGGCCGCGTCGATGCAGTGGCGGTGAAGTCGCCGCACCTGCTCAACACCAAGGGTGCCACCTACGCGCAGTCGGCCGACTGGGGCGTGGAAGAGGCGGAGGGCTTCATCAAGCTGTTCGGCATGAGCTCCACTGTCTATGCGCAGGTCAATCGTGGTTGACCTGTGACGGGGTGCCGGCCGCTGGCCGGCGCCTCGCAACGTCGATGGAGGGTAGTGCCGGCCGCTGGCCGGCTCGTGGCACGGCTGGATCATTGCGGAGCCGGCCAGCGGCCGGCACTACCGATTTCGAACCCTACGGATATTCAGACACATGCTTGAACAGACGCTCGATCACCTGCAGGCCCTGGTGTCTTTCGACACCCGCAACCCGCCGCGTGCGATCACCACCGGTGGCATCTTCGATTACCTGCGCGCGAACCTGCCCGGCTTCAACGTCGAGGTGATCGACCATGGCGCGGGCGCGGTCAGCCTGTACGCCGTGCGTGGTACGCCGAAGTACCTGTTCAACGTGCACCTGGATACGGTGCCGGACTCGCCGCACTGGAGTGCCGACCCGCATGTGATGCGGCGCCTGGACGACCGGGTGATCGGCCTGGGCGTGTGTGACATCAAGGGCGCGGCCGCTGCACTGGTGGCTGCGGCCAATGCCAGCGATGGTGATGCCGCGTTCCTGTTCTCCAGCGATGAAGAAGCCAACGATCCGCGCTGCATCGCCGCGTTCCTGGCCCGCGGCATTCCGTACGAAGCGGTGCTGGTGGCCGAGCCGACCATGAGCGAAGCGGTGCTGGCGCATCGCGGCATCAGCTCGGTGCTGATGCAGTTCGCCGGTCGTGCAGGGCACGCCTCGGGCAAGCAGGATGCGGCTGCCAGCGCGCTGCACCAGGCGATGCGCTGGGGCAACCGCGCGCTGGACCATGTGGAATCGCTGGCTTCGGCGCGCTTCGGTGGGCTGACGGGCCTGCGCTTCAACATCGGCCGCGTCGAAGGCGGGATCAAGGCCAACATGATCGCGCCCGCTGCCGAAGTGCGCTTCGGCTTCCGGCCGCTGCCGTCGATGAACATCGACGCGTTGCTGGCCACCTTCGCCGGTTTCGCCGAGCCGGAAGCGGCGGTATTCACCGAAACCTTCCGTGGCCCCAGCCTGCCGGCCGGCGACATCGCCGAAGCCGAGAACCGCCGCCTGCTGGCACGTGACGTGGCCGATGCGCTGGAACTGCCGATCGGCAACGCGGTGGACTTCTGGACCGAGGCCTCGCTGTTCTCGGCCGGCGGTTACACCACGCTGGTGTTCGGCCCGGGTGACATCGCCCAGGCCCACACCGCCGATGAGTTCGTGACGCTGGAGCAGTTGCAGCGCTACACCGACGCCGTGCATCGCATCATCGCCGCCGGCGCCTGATTCTTCCCTTTCCGACGAAACCGAAATGTCTCCTGCCCTCCAGCCCCATCGCCAGACCCGCCAGACCATCGTGCGCCTGCTTTCCAGCATGGCCAGCGCGAAGGAGATCAGCCAGTACCTCAAGCGCTTCTCGCAGCTGGATGCCAAGCGCTTCGCCGTGGTCAAGGTCGGCGGCGCGGTGCTGCGCGACGACCTCGACGCGCTGACCTCTTCGCTGTCGTTCCTGCAGGAAGTCGGGCTGACGCCGATCGTGCTGCACGGCGCCGGCCCGCAGCTGGATGCCGAACTGTCGGCCGCCGGCATCGAGAAGCAGACCGTGAACGGCCTGCGCGTGACCTCGCCGGAAGCGCTGGCAATCGTGCGCCGGGTGTTCCAGCAGTCCAACCTGCGGCTGGTCGAGGCGCTGCAGCAGAACGGCGCGCGCGCCACCTCGATCACCGGCGGCGTGTTCGAAGCCGAGTACCTGGATGTGGATACCTACGGCCTGGTCGGCGAGGTGAAGAAGGTCAACCTGGCACCGATCGAGGCCAGCCTGCGCGCCGGCTCGATCCCGGTCATCACCAGCCTGGGCGAGACCGCCGGCGGCCAGATCCTCAACGTCAACGCCGACTTCGCCGCCAACGAGCTGGTGCAGGAACTGCAGCCGTACAAGATCATCTTCCTGACCGGCACGGGCGGCCTGCTGGACGAGGCGGGCAACGTGATCGATTCGATCAACCTGTCCACCGAGTACGACCACCTGATCGCGCAGCCGTGGATCCACGGCGGCATGAAGGTGAAGATCGAACAGATCAAGGATCTGCTCGACCGCCTGCCGCTGGAATCGTCGGTGTCGATCACGCGCCCGGCCGACCTGGCCAAGGAACTGTTCACCCACAAGGGTTCGGGCACGCTGGTGCGCAAGGGTGAAAAGGTGCTGCGCGCCACCGCCTGGAACGAACTGGACCTGCCGCGCCTGAAGGGCCTGATCGAATCCAGCTTCGGCCGCGCGCTGGTGCCGGACTATTTCGAGAAGACCAAGCTGTTGCGTGCCTACGTCAGCGAGAACTACCGCACCGCGGTCATCCTCACCGACGAGGCAGAGGGCGTGTACCTGGACAAGTTCGCCGTGCTCGACGACGCGCAGGGCGAGGGCCTGGGCCGTGCGGTCTGGAACGTGATGCTGGAAGAGACGCCGCAGCTGTTCTGGCGCTCGCGCCATGGCAACCCGATCAATCACTTCTACTACGCCGAATCCGACGGCTGCTACAAGCAGGACCACTGGAAGGTATTCTGGTTCGGCGCCGATGGCATCGACCGGATCAAGACCTATGTCGATCATTGCGCGCAGCGCACCCCGAGCCTGCAGGGCTGAGCAATGAGCAACCTCGATGCCTGGAACACGGTTCCCACCCTGCGCGGCCAGCACGTAACCCTGCAGGCGCTGCAGATGGAACACGTGCCCGGCCTGCGCGATGCGCTTGAAGGCAGCGGCCTGGACCAGCTCTGGTACACCCAGGTGCCGTCGCCGGAACAGGCCGAGACCTATGTGCGGGCCGCGCTGCAGGCGCAGAGCGAAGGCAAGGTGCTGCCGTTCGTGATCCGTGATGCGGCTGGCGGAATCGTTGGCAGTACCCGTTTCTATGACATGGATGCCGGTGTGCCGAAACTCAGCCTCGGCTACACCTGGTATGCGCCGCGCGTGCAGCGTACCGGTGCCAACACCGAAGCCAAGCTGTTGCTGCTGCAGCACGCCTTCGAAACGCTGGGCTGCATCAGCGTGGTGCTGGAAACCAGCTGGTTCAACGCCACCTCGCGCACTGCCATCGCCCGCCTCGGCGCCAAGCAGGATGGCGTGCTGCGCAACCACAAGCGGCATGCCGACGGCACGCCGCGCGACACCGTCATCTTCTCCATCATCGACGCGGAATGGCAGGGCGTGAGGCGCCACCTGCAGTACCGCCTGGACAGCCACGCATGAACGATTCGACCTTTACCCTTGGCATCGTCGGTGCCCGCGGCCATACCGGCGCCGAGCTGATCAAGCTGGTGGCCGCCCATCCGCGGCTGGAACTGGCTTTCGTCTCCTCGCGCGAGCGCGCCGGGCAGCGCCTGTCCGACCATCACCCGGAATTCCAGGGCGATCTGCAGTACGAGAACCTGGACGCCGACGCGGTGGCGGCCAAGGGTGTGGACGCAGTGATCCTGGCCCTGCCCAATGGCCTGGCCGCACCGTTCGTGGCTGCGCTGGAAGCGGCGAAGCCGGACACCGTCATCGTCGATCTCTCGGCCGACTATCGCTTCGACAACAGCTGGTACTACGGCCTGCCAGAGCTGACCCGCGGCCGCTACAACGGCCAGAAGCACATCAGCAACCCGGGCTGCTATGCCACGGCGATGCAGCTGGCGGTGCATCCGCTGCTGGACCTGCTGGCCGGTCCGCCGCAGTGCTTCGGTGTCTCCGGCTACTCCGGCGCCGGTACCACGCCGTCGGACAAGAACAACGTCGAACTGCTGGCCGACAACCTGATGCCCTACGCGCTGACCAACCACGTGCACGAGCGCGAGGTGTCGGTGCAGCTGGGTGTGGCTGTTGAATTCATGCCACATGTCGCGCCGCATTTCCGGGGCATCACGCTTACCGCCAACCTGTGGCTGAACCGCGTGCAGACCCGCGAACAGATCGCCGAGCGCTTCCAGCAGGCCTATGCCGGCGAACCCCTGATCGACGTGGTGGATGAAGCGCCGTGGGTCAGCCGCATCGCCGGCCGACACGGTGCCCAGGTCGGTGGCTTCACCCTGGCCCCGGGCGGCAAGCGGGTCGTCGTGGTGGCGACCCTGGACAACCTGCTCAAGGGCGCGGCCACCCAGGCCATGCAGAACCTCAACCTCGCGCTGGGCATCGACGAACTGATGTCCATCCCGCACTGAACACGCCTTCCGGAGCCCCCATGGCAGACCTTCTTTGGCAGAAGCCCGGCGTCGCTGTCGACGCCCAGATCCAGACCTTCCTCGCCGGCGACGACGTGATCCTCGACCGCGAGTTCTTCCTGCACGACATCGCCGCCAGCGCCGCGCACGCGCAGGGCCTGCAGCACATCGGCATCCTCAGTGCCGACGAGCTGGACGGCCTGCTGCGCGAACTGGAGGTGCTGGCGCAGGACTTCCGCGAAGGCCGCTTCGTGCTCGATGCCCAGTATGAGGATGGCCACTCGGCGATCGAAGCGCGCCTGACCGAACGCCTCGGCGATGCCGGCCGCAAGATCCACACCGGCCGCAGCCGCAACGACCAGATCCTGGTCGCCACCCGCCTCTGGCTGAAGGAGAAGCTGCAGCGCGTGGCACAGCTCAGCGCCGAAGTGGCCAAGGTCGCGCTGGACCGCGCACAGGCCGAGAAGGACCTGCCGATTCCCGGCTACACCCACATCCAGCGCGCCGTAGTGTCCTCGGCCGGCATGTGGTGGGCGGGCTGGGCCGAGGCCTTCATCGACAATGCCATCCGCGCGTGTGACACCCATGCGCTGGTCGATGCCAATCCGCTGGGCACGGCTGCCGGCTACGGCGTGAACCTGCCGCTGGACCGCGAACACACCACGGCCGCGCTCGGTTTCGCGCGCATGCAGATCTCGCCGATCTACGCACAGCTGTCGCGCGGCAAGTTCGAGCTGGCCGCGCTGGAAGCGCTCGGTGGTGCCACGCTGGACCTGCGCCGCATCGCCTGGGACCTGTCGCTGTTCACCAGCGCCGAGTTCGGCTTCGTCGCGCTGCCGGCGCAGTACACCACCGGTAGTTCGATCATGCCCAACAAGCGCAACCCGGACGTGATCGAGCTGATGCGTGCGACCCACGCCAGCGTCGCCGCAGCGCGCACCGAGATCGAGCAGCTGCTGTCGCTGCCGTCGGGCTACCACCGCGACCTGCAGTCGTCCAAGGGTGCCATCTTCCACGGCTTCGGCCGTGGCCTGGCCGCGCTGGAGCTGCTGCCGGCGCTGCTGGCCAATCTGGAATGGCGTGACGACAAGCTGCGTGCGGCCATCGATTCGGGCATGTATGCCACCGACGTGGCGGTGGAAGCGGCCGTGGCCGGCGTGCCGTTCCGTGAGGCCTACAAGGCCGCTGCGGCCGGTGCCGACAGTGCAGGGCAGGGGCGTACCCCGGAAGGCAGCCTCGCCGCGCGCGTGTCGCCGGGTTCGGCCGCCGACCTGCGCCTGGACGAACTGCGCGCGCGCTGGCAGGCGCTGTCCTGATGGCGGGCACTGTCTACCTGGTGATGGCGATGCGCCGGCCGGACTTCAACGATGCAGCAGTGCAGCCGCACCGCGATTTCCTCGATGCGTTGCAGGCGCAGGGCAAGCTGCAGCTGACCGGTGGTTTCGCCGACGGCAGTGGTGGCGCCTATGTGCTGTGCAACGTGGACAGCCTGGCGCAGGCGCAGGCCATCGTCGCCACCGATCCGCTGGTGACGATGCAGGCCTCCGAGCTGACCGTGCACGAATGGAACACCCGCTGAGACACTGACCGATGATCCAGCACGCTGCCAACGTCGCCTCGCCGTTCCCCGAACAAGCGCTGCCGCCATGGCGGCGTGCGGTGCTGAAGGTCGGCAGCAGCCTGCTGGCAGCCGATGGCGGCGGCCTGTCACCACGCCACGCGCTGGGCCTGGCCCAGTTCGTCTCGGCCAATGTCCTGGCCGGGCGCGAGGTGGTGATCGTGTCTTCCGGCGCGGTCGCTGCCGGGCGCGCGATCCTGCCGCGGGCCGATGAGCCTGGCGCGGCGATGGCGGCGCGGCAGGCGCTGGCTGCGCTCGGCCAGGCCCAGCTGATCGGGCTCTGGCAGCGCTTCTTCGAGCGCCCGGTGGCGCAGGTGCTGCTGACCCATGACGACCTGCGCAACCGCCGCCGCTACCTCAACGCACGCGCCACGCTCAACGAACTGCTGCGGCTGGGCGCGTTGCCGGTGGTCAACGAGAACGACACCGTGTCGGTGGACGAGCTCAAGCTTGGCGACAACGACAACCTGGCGGCGACGGTGGCGGCACTGGTCGATGCCGATGCGCTGTTCATCGCCACCGATATCGATGGCCTGTACAGCGGCGACCCGCGCGCCGTGGCCGATGCGCGGCCGCTGCATGAGGTGCCGGAACTGAGTGACGAGGTGCTGGCGATGGCCGGCGGCGCCGGCTCGGGCGCCGGTACCGGCGGCATGCGGACCAAGCTGGAAGCGGCAGCGAAGGCGGGTCGTCTCGGCATCGAAACCTATCTGTTCAATGGCCGCAGCGGTGACGTGGTGCGCGCGCTGGCCCAGGACCGCCTGTTCGGTACCCGTATCCACGCCGCGCGCAGCCGTGAGGCGGCCCGCAAGCACTGGCTGCGGCACGCGCCGCTGGTCGAGGGTGCGATCGTGATCGATGCCGGCGCGGCGCAGGCGATGCGCGAGAAGGGCGCCTCGCTGCTTCCCGGCGGCATCACCGGCGCGGAGGGCATGTTCCGCCGTGGCGACATGGTGCAGGTGTGCTGGAACGCGCCACAGGGCCGCGTCTGCGTGGCGCGCGGCGTCAGCCAGTACGCGGCCGATGATGTGCGCCGGATCGCCGGCCGCCATTCGCGCGACATCGAGGCCGTGCTGGGCTACAACTACGGTGGCAGCGTCGTCCATCGCGACGATCTGGTGCTGCCATGACCGGTTTGAAGGACTCCCCGATGAGTGAAATCGAAGCGCAGGCGCGTGCCTGCCGTGACGCGGCCCAGATCGTTGCCGGCCTCGACAGTGCGGCGCGCCGCACGCTGCTGCTGGCAATGGCCCAGGCACTGGAAGTGAATGCCGGGCTGATCCTGGCCGGTAATGCGCGCGACCTTGCCGCTGCGCGCGAGAAAGGCATTGGCAGTGCCATGCTCGACCGCCTGGCGCTGGACCCGGCACGCCTGTTCGCGATGGCCGAAGCCGTGCGAGAGATCGCCGCGCTGCCCGATCCCGTCGGCCAGATCACCCGCGACGATGTGCGTCCAAACGGCATCCGCGTGCAGAAGGTGCGCGTGCCGCTGGGCGTGATCGCGATGATCTACGAGGCGCGCCCGAACGTGACCGCCGAAGCGGCCGCGCTGTGCCTGAAGGCGGGCAATGGCGTGATCCTGCGCGGTGGTTCCGAAGCGATCCACTCCAACACCGCCATCGCCCAGGCGCTGGCCGGCGCCCTGCAGGCCAATGGCGTACCGGCGGCGGCAGTGACCGTGCTGACCGACCTGCGCCGCGAAGCAATGCTGGAGCTGCTGCAGCTGCATGAACTGATCGATCTGGCGATTCCGCGCGGCGGCGAAGGCCTGATCCGCTTCGTTGCCGAGCATGCGCGGGTGCCGGTGATCAAGCACTACAAGGGTGTCTGCCACCTGTTCGTGGATGCCAGCGCCGACCTCGGCAAAGCCATCGACCTTCTGGTGGACGGCAAGTGCAGCCGTCCGTCGGCCTGCAACTCGCTGGAAACCCTGCTGGTGCATCGTGATGTGGCCGAAGCCTTCCTGCCGCGCGTGGCGCAGGCGCTCGGTGAGCGTGGCGTGGAGCTGCGCGCCGACACGAACGCGCAGCCGCTGCTGCCGGGCAGCACCGCCGCCAGCGAAGACGACTACGCTGCCGAGTTCCTCGATCTGGTGCTGGCCGTGCGCGTGGTTGATGACCTCGAGGCGGCCATCGCGCACATCCGTGCCTATACCTCCGACCATACCGAAGTGATCGCCACCGAAGACGCCGGCCATGCCGAGCGCTTCGTCACTGCGCTGCGCTCGGCGGTGGTGATGGTCAATGCCTCGTCGCGCTTCTCCGACGGTGGCCAGCTGGGCCTGGGCAGCGAGATCGGCATTTCCACCACGCGCCTGCATGCGTACGGCCCAATGGGCCTGGAAGCACTCACCGTCGAACGATTTGTCGTGCGCGGTGAAGGGCAGACGCGCAAGTAGATCCACGCGATGCGCGGATGCTCTTCGCGTTAGACCCCGGTGCCGACCAAGGTCGGCGCCCACCAGGCCCAAGCGCCGACCAGGGTCGGCAGCTACCCAAGCAAGCGCCGACCCGGGTCGGCGACTACCGGGGCGTCACACCACCTCGCGGCGGATACCGATCGGCCGCGCGTGATCGTCCATGTGCAGCGTGGCGGCCTTGCAGCCCAGCAGGCGCTCGGCAAGGCCGGTGCTGGCACCCAGATCGGCCGCGACTTCATTGAGGCTGGCCAGCGGTCGCGGCAGGCGTCGCTCGTGGCCACGGAAGCGCGCGCGGTTGTACTCGGCCCAGCCGATCAGCAGCACGCTGGCACACAGCAGCATCAGCGGCAGTGCCACCAGCACATAGGGGTCGAACTGGCTTTGCCGTTGGTACAGCTGCTGCCAGGCCAGCTGGCCGCCGATCAGCCACGAGAACAGGGTCACCAACGGTGCCCACAGGTAGAAGTAGAACCCCCAGAACGCGAGGGTGACGAAGCCCCAGGCGGTGCGCTGGAAGCGTGGTTGGCGATGCGGCTTGCGGATCATCCGCGAGTCGAAGCGGTTGGACGGGCGTTGTGCGTTCATCGGATCCCCCGATCGGGACTGGTCCAGGTGGCGCGCTTGCTGCGACGGCGCAGCAGGGTCTTCGGCAACGCCACCAGGGTGGTGGAAAGACTGATCAGCCAGTACGCCATCGGGTACCAGATGACCCAGAAGTAGTTGCGTCCAATCTGTGTTTCGTAACGACGGTCGATGATCAGGCTGCTGGCGAACTGCATCAGGCAGACCAGGGCCAGGATCACGCCATGCCATTGCGGCAGCAGGCTGGCGATGTACAGCTGCGGCGGCATGTCGATGAGCTTGCCCAGCACCCACAGCACCACGATGAACAACATGGTGTAGGCCCAGATCACGCTCAGCACGTACTCCAGCAGTACGCCCCACATGCGCCGTTCCTTCCAGTGCAGCAGTGAACGCGCATGCCGCAGCATCACTTCCACGCCACCCTGCGCCCAGCGCAGCCGTTGCCGCCACAGACCCTTCAGCGTTTCCGGCATCAGGATGAAGCACAGCGCGTTGGGTTCGTAGCGGATGTCCCAATGCGCACGCTGCAGGCGCCAGCTGATGTCGATGTCTTCGGTCACCATGTCGTCCGACCACCAGCCGACCTGGTGCAGGGCGGTGCGGCGAAAGCCGGCGATCACTCCGGAGATGGTGAAGATGCGCCCGTACACGCGCTGCGCGCGCTTGATCATGCCGATGATCGAGGAGAATTCGGCCACCTGCAGGCGTCCAAGCAGGGTGGAACGGTTGCGGATGCGCGGGTTGCCGGTGACCGCACCGACGCGGTTGCCGCTGACCAGGTGCCAGACCATCCAGTGCAGGGCGTGTTCCTCCAGCATGGCATCGCCATCGATGCACACCAGGTACTCCGAGCGGGCCGCCAGCGCACCCATGCGCAGCGCGTTGGCCTTGCCGAGGTTGCGGTCCAGGTGCAGCACGCGCAGCCGCGGATGCTTCGCCGCCAGCACGTCGAGCCGGGCGCCGGTGTCATCACTGCTGCCATCGTCGATGGCGATCACCTCGTAGTCGGCCGGATAGCGCTGTGCCAGCGCCGCGCCGAGTGTGTCGTCGAGGTTCGCGGACTCGTTGTGGCAGGGAATCAACAGGCTCGCGAACGGTGGATCGACCATCAGCGGCGGGTCGTTGCGTGGGCGCGAATGGCGTTCGCGCCGGAAGTAGTAATACAGGCCGCCCGACATCCAGAAGAACGCCATCACCATCGGGTAGTAGAAGGCGAACTGGAACAGGACCTGCAGCAGCGGGTGCATGTCCATGTCACTTCTCCGGGTACGGGAAGTTGCCGGCGGACATCGCCGCGCGGGCATCATGGGTGGAAGGCTGGCCGGCGATGAAGTCGTCCGGGTACCAGGCGAAGTGGTGCACGCCCTGCGCCTGCAGCTGGCGGATCTGCGCGCGCAGCCGCTCGGCGGGAATCGGTTGCCCGCTGCGCCAATCGACGGTCTGCAGTTCGAACAGGGTGTGCTGCAACTGGGGATCGTGCGCACGCACCGCGGCCAGCAGCTGGTCGAGCCAGCGTTCCGGATGCCTGCTGCCTTCCATCCACGGCATCGCCATCAGTGCGGTCTGGTCGTAGGCCTTGTTGAACAGGTCCAGGCGCTGCGCGAACCAGGCTTCGCTCTGCGGACGCAGTACCGGCTCCGCGTACAGGTTGCGCACCGTGGCCAGCTTCGGCCGCCAACGCTGCGCACTGTCGCGCAGGGCCAGGGTGAAGTCGATCAGCGCCCGGGTGCGAGCGCTGCCATCGTCGCCGGCCGCCAGCGTCGGCAGTTCTTTGTCGCGCAGGTAGCCATCATCATGGAAGAGCAGGCCTTCGAAGTACGAGTTGACGGCCAGATCCTCGTAGATGTCGAGCATGATCTGGCGTGCCTTCGGATTGGTGAAGTCCAGCCGGTACATGCCGTCGGCATCGCCGTTGTGGATCGCCAGTGCCTTGCGCTGCACGGGGTCGGGCAGCTCGAAGCCGAGCACCGGCAGCCATGCGTAGACCTTCACCCCCGCGCGCGACTTCAGCTGCCAGGCGACCCGGCTGAACAGGTCCGCGCGCATCGGCATGTGCCGGTTGGGGAAGTACAGTGCATCGGCGGTGTTGTTGCCGTCCGGATCGGCGAACGCCTGCAGGTAGACGTGGGTGGGCGAGATGCGCTTGACCCGCTCGATCAGCGCATCGAGGTTGCGCCCCTGCTGCGCCGGGTCCGGGTCGTACACATCATCCAGGTCGACCTGCAACGCGCGGATGCCGTCGAGCGCAACGTCGCGCCGCAGCTCGTAGGCCAGGCCCTCCACGGTCGGGTTGTCGCTGACCAGGAAGCGCGCCAGCCCATGCAGGTCGCTGGCCACTGGCGTGCTGCGGCCTTCCAGATCGAAGGACACCGGCATGCCCAGCTGTTCGGCGATGTCGTTGCTCAACTGGTTGTAGGCGGCGTACGGCCAGACGATGGCGCGCGGGCGCACGCCCAGGTGCTGCTGGATGCGCTGCACGCTGCGGCTGAGATCGGCGCGCAGGCGCTGCTCGTACTGCGCCTCGCTCTCGTAGCTGCGCGTGGCCGGCCGGTAGATGCGGGTGACCACCGCTGGCGTCGAATTGCCCTGCGGATTGGCAAGCACTCCGTGGTGCAGGTCGTCGGTATGGCTGGCCACTTCGATCAGGCCGCTGTCGTGCATCTGCTTCAGCTGCGCCCAGGTAACGAAGTCATCGTGGCCGAACGGCCGGTAGCCATAGTCGATCGTGCGCCCGGGTGCCATGTCCACGTAATCGGTGATCACTGCCACCAGCGCCGGGTAGCGGTACGCCTGCAGCAGCGGGAACGCCTTGTCGTAGACGCTGCGCAGGCCATCATCGAAGGTCAGCAGTACCGGTTTCGGTGGCAGCGTGGCGCGTCCCCGGGAGGCGTCGATCACCTGCGACAGCGACACCGGGTGGTAGCCGTGTGCCCCCAGCCAATCCAGGTGCGCAGCGAAGTTCTGCGTGCTCACCGCGTAGGTATCGGCGTCGCCCTTGGCCGCGACCCGGTCGCGGATGTCGTGGTAGCTGAGGATCAGCAGGCCGTTGTCAGTGGCATCGAGATGCAGGGCCTGCTGCGCGAACGCCGGCGGCGTGGCGGCCAGCAGCAGGAGCACGATCAGTCGCAGGATGCGGGCCATGTCACTCTCCCCAGCGCAGTGCGGCTTCGAAGCCGATATGACGCTCGCGGTGGCCGTCGTAGACCGGCTGCGACCAGCGCACGCCGTACTCGAACACGCGGCCCTGGCCCAGCTGCCATTCGTGCATGTAGGACACCGAAGGGACCAGAGCGCTGCCGAAGCCGTCCTGCCAGTAGTCACCCAGCGAGACCGTCAGGCGGTGCCGGAAGTGGCGCTCGTAGTGCCGCCACAGCTGCTGGTCGATGCGCAGCCCGATCTCGACCATGCGGTCGCGCTTCGGGTTGAAGTAGGGCGCGTCGTCGCGGCTGCCCCGGCTGGTGTAGGCACTGGCCAGGCCGTCGATCAACCAGCGCGGGCGGGTCAGCAGGCGCTGTTCGATGCTGGTGCTGAACAGCTCGCGGTGGTTGCCGTCGTCGTAGCGGAAGCGGCTGGCGCCGAACATCCAGTGGGTCAGCTCGCTGCGCCGGTAGTCGACCTGCGCGCTCACGCTGTCAGCGCTGATGCCCGCCACGCGCGCCTGCATCGAGGCTTCCGGGTCATTGCGTGCGGCCACCAGCCCGGCATGCCAGTAATCGTTGAACTGCCAACCCACGCCGATGCGCAGGCCGGTATCGCCAATGTGGTCGTTGGCGCGCAGTACCGCCGCTTCCGCATCCAGCTGGCCAAAGCGGTAGCGTACGCCCGCGCCCAGCCACAGCGGGTCGATGCGCTGGTCCTGGAAGTCGACCGAGCGCCTGTCGGCGAAGGCGAACAACCGCCAGCGGTCGTCGAGTACCGGTGTCTGCACTTCGACCCCGTAGTGACGGTCGTTGTTGCCCAGCGGCGAGGTGCCGCCACCGCCGGAGCTGCGACCAATGTCGGTCCATGCCTTCAGCTGCCAACCGCGATGCGCCCGCCAGGCCTGGTCCATGCGTTCGACGGCGGGTTGGGTCGGGTAGCGTGCGACAAGATCGTCGTGCAGTGGCCTTGCCAGGTCATCGCGCTGCAGGGCGACGTAGGCCTCCTCCATGCCCAGCCGCGGCTCGATGTCGCGGGGGTCCAGCGCATGTGCCATCTGCTGGCGCTGCAGTGCCATGCGTGGCCATCCGCGCATCATGTACACGCTGCCCAGCGCGCTCTGCAGGCCGCCGTTGCCCGGTGCGATGTCGACCATCGACTCCAGGTCGTGCTGTGCGGTGCGCAGGTCGCCGCTGTAGGCGCGTACCATCGCCAGATTCAGGTCGGCCTCGTAACGTGACCAGTTCGCGTACGGTGACTTGCCGTTGCTCCAGCGCCACGCCGGCTCCTTGTCACGCCAGGCCTGCAGCAGGTCGATCGCCTTTTCCTGCTGCTCGCTCTCCAGGTAGGCATAGGCCAGTTCCGAATGCGAGGCATCGCGTGTCGGGTCGCCGGCCACTGCCGCCTGCAGCACCGGTATGGCTTCTTCCGGATGCAGGGTGCCCATCAGCGAATCGCCGACCGCAGGCAGCACATAGTCGGGCAGGGCATGGCCTTCGGCCTGCAGTGCGCGGGCTTCCTCGCGCACCTGCGCATGGCGGCCCAGCCGGTTGAGCAGGATCAGCCGGTCCATGCGGACGCGAAGCGGCGCCTGCGCGGGCGGGGTGCCTTCGCTGCCCAGGTAGCGCTGCATGCGCGCCAGGGTCGATTCGGCTTCTTCCAGGCGGCTGTCTTCGCTGCTGCTGTAGGCCAGGCTCCAGACCACCAGCTTGGCCAGGTAGTCGCCTTCGATGCGCTGCTTCTGTGCAGCGTCGAACAGCTGCGGGCGCTGCTGGTACAGCTCCCAGGCGCGCCAGGCGTTGCCGATGTCGCCCAGGGTCAGTACGCGCAGCTTGAACAGCAGGTCGTCGCTGGGTTGCTCTTGGCTGGCGCGCTCGATCGCGCCGAGGGCATCCAGCCAGCGGGCCTGGTCGCGGTAACGGCCGATCTCGGCCAGGGCCGCCTCGCGGTCAGACGGGGCAGCGCTGCTGGCCCAGGCCAGGGCGGTACAGGCAAGGCCGACGCAGAGCGCCAGCCGGCGGTGGACAACCATTGGGGACCCCCTTGGCTTCCGAACCAGACAACCTGAGAAATGTGACGCACATCACATGCCAGCTTTTGGCGTGGCCGTGGCCCGCGTCACTCCCTTCGTGCATTCCCGTCCAGCAAGGACGGATACAAACCCGGACAGCGACCTGCAATGTCTTGTCTGAAACGAGAGTCCCCCGCACACCGAATGGCGGCCTGGGCGGCGCTGCCGCCCCCATGCCCGATGCCGGCACGCGGCAAGGATGGGCATTCGTGGGCACTATCCGCCCGGAATTGTCAGCCCGGTGTCAAAATGCGCAGACGGGCTGACGAGCGGTAGGTAGGGCCGGTTGCGAGGCCCTGCGCGGCTTACCAGAGGTCTTCCAGCTTGCGCGGCTTGCAGGCCACCCAGGAGGCGCACAGCATCAGGGTGGCGCAGCCGAACAGGAAGCTGAACGGGAGCGTCCAGCCGTTGCTGACCGTATGCAGCCAGCCGACCAGGAACGGCCCCAGGCAGCTGAAGCTGTAACCCACGCCCTGCATGAAGCCGGACAGTGCCGCCGAGCCGGTGGGGGTGCGCGTGCGCAGGTTGATCAGGGTCAGCGCCAGCGGGAAGGTGGATGGACCGACGCCGAGCAGGCACGCCCACAGCAGGGGGGCCTTCATCGGTGCCAGCAGCAGGCCGGTGAAGGCGATCACGAACGAGAAGAAACCGATCAGCACCAGCGGGAACGGGTTCTGCATGCGAACTGCCATGGACGGAATGACCAGCGACGGCAGCAGCCCGAGCGCCGAGAACACCGCCACCATCACGCCACCAAAGGCCGGTGTGCCGCCGGCCTCGACCACGATGCGTGGCAGCCAGGTGAACATCGAATAGGTCATCAGCGAAGTCATGCCGAACATCAGCGTCATGCTCCAGCCCAGTGAGGTGCGCCAGACTTTCCCATGCGGCTGTGCGGCCGGGTCGGTGGCATCTGCCTGCGGCTTCGGTGCGCGCCTGGCCAGAACCAGCCACGGCAATGCTGCGGCCAGTGCCAGCAGTGCCCACATGCCCAGCGACACGCGCCAGCCTGCGGCGTTGGCCACCGGCACCGCCAGCAGCGCCGGCAGCATTGTGCCCAGCTGCAGCACGCTGATGTAGAGCGTGCTCATGGTGCCGACCTTGTTGGCGAAATAGCGCTTCACCAGCGGCGGCACCACCACGTTGCCGATGCCCATGCCGGCCAGTGCCACCACCGAACCCAACAGCAGCGTGCCGACGTTGCCGGCGCTGGAACGCAGCAGCAGGCCGGCCATCGCCATCACCATCGCCAGCAGCGTGGTGCGCTCCAGGCCCAGGCGCCGCGCCAGCGCCGGCGTGGCCACGCCGAACAGTGCGAACGACGCGGTCGGCAGCATGCCCAGCACGCCGGTCATGGTGGTACCGAAACCGAACTGCTGGCCGAGCACGTCCAGCAGCGGGGTGATCGAGGTGACCGCGGTGCGCAGGTTGATCGCTGCCAGCAGGATCGCGGCGAATGCGAGGACGCGGCCGTGCAGCAGCGACGGCGAATCGGAAGTGGAGGAACTCATCGGTGGTCCTTGCAGGTGTCGCACGCCGGGGCAGTGGCATGCAGCGCCGGCATCGGTCTACGCCGAAGCGGCAGGTGGGGGAGGGCTGCTGGCGGGCCGGCAGCGCGGCCATTGTACGTGCGGGCTCCGGCAAGGTCCCGTCATGCGGGCGGCCAGGTGCCTGATACAAAAAAACCCGGAGGACAGTGATGTCTTCCAGGCTTCTTGGTGACCACCGAAGTGGTCGGGGAGACAGGATTCGAACCTGCGACCTCTACGTCCCGAACGTAGCGCTCTACCAGACTGAGCTACACCCCGAAGGGAACCGCCTATTCTAGCGATTCACCCCGATGGCGGCAAGGGGGGAATGCTGTTTTCTTCACACTGCCGAAGCAGTGCCACTTCAGGGAACAAAAAAGCCTGGACGACTTCACCAGGCTTCAATGCGACCACGTGAGTGGTCGGGGAGACAGGATTCGAACCTGCGACCTCTACGTCCCGAACGTAGCGCTCTACCAGACTGAGCTACACCCCGAAGGAGCCGCCTAAGATACCGTGTGAAGGCCAAGGCGGCAAGGCTTTTTTACAGCTCAGCGACGATTTTCCTTCTCGATGCGGTTCTGCTCGCGGGCTTCGAACCACATGCCGTTGAGGATGGCCACCGTCGAGGCGAGGCCGGCACCGAGAATCCAGGCGAAATACCACATGATCAGTCTCCTTCATTCCGGGTAGGTGCCGACCGTTGGTCGGCACACGTGCAAGCAATCAGTACGCGTTCGGGTTGTTGCCCATCTCTTCGGTGGTGGTCTTGCCCTTCAGCACGCGGTACACCCAGGTGGTGTAGGCGAGGATGATCGGCAGGAACACCGCCGTGGCCAGCAGCATGATCCACAGGGTCAGGTGGCTGGACGAGGCGTCCCACACGGTCAGGCTGGAGGTGGGCTGGCTCGAGGACGGCAGCAGGAACGGGAAGATCGCAAAGCCGACGGTCAGGATGATGCCGGCGATGGCGGCCCCCGAGGCGATGAAGGCCGAGCCGCCGCGACGGGCCCGCAGCAGTACCGCACTGGCCAGCAGGCCGGCCAGGCCCAGCAGCGGCGCCAGGATCGTGGCCGGCATGGCGCTGTAGTTGCGCATCCAGCCACCGGCGGCGCCGAGTTCGGCGGTCTTCAGCAGCGGATTGGTGGCGCCGTCGGTGACCACCTGCGAGGTGATCTGGTAACCCGGCAGGCCGAAGGCCACCCAGGCACCGCCCACCGCGAACAGCACGAAGGCGATGATCGCGGCGATGCTGCCGAAACGGGCCGCACGTTCGGCCACCGGGCCGTCGGTCTTCAGCACCAGCATGGCGGCACCGTGGGCGACCAGCATCGACACGCTGAGCAGGCCGGCCAGCAGCGCGAAGGGCATCAGCAGGCCGAAGAACGAGCCGGTGTAGAAGATGCGCATGCTGTCATCGAAGTGGAACGGCACGCCCAGCACCACGTTGCCCACCGCCACGCCCATGATCAGCGCCGGGATGAAGCCACCGATGAACAGCGCCCAGTCCCAGGTGTTGCGCCAGCGCTCGCTGGGCATCTTGCTGCGGAACTTGAAGCCGACCGGTCGCAGGATCAGCGCGAACAGGATCACGAACATCGCCAGGTAGAACCCGGAGAAGCTGACCGCGTAGAGCGGCGGCCATGCGGCGAAGATCGCGCCGCCGCCCAGGATCAGCCACACCTGGTTGCCTTCCCATACCGGACCGATGGTATTGATCACCAGCCGGCGCTCAGCGTCGTTGCGGGCGACGAAGGGCAGCAGGGTGCCCACGCCCAGGTCGAAACCATCCATCACGGCGAAACCGATCAGCAGGATGCCGAGCAGCAGCCACCAGATCACGCGCAGCGTGGTGTAGTCCAGAAGAATGAAATCCATCTTGGTTCTCCTGCCTCAGGCCTGGCCGGCGGCCGGCGCCGAGGCATTGTGGGAAGCATGCGGCTGGGGCGACTGCAGTGACGGCAGCACCTCGTCCGGACCCTTGCGGATCGCCTTGAGCATCAGCTTGATCTCGACCACGATCAGCGCGGTGTAGATGGCAGTGAAGCCGGCCAGGGTCAGCACGATTTCATGCAGGGCCAGCCCCGATGCTGCATAGAAGGTCGGCAGCACGCCATCGACCGCCCACGGCTGGCGACCATACTCGGCCACGAACCAGCCGCACTCGATCGCGATCCACGGTGCCGGCAGCGTCCACAGGGCCAGCTTGAGGAACCAGCGCTTGTCCTGGAAATTGTTGCGGCAGGAGTAGTAGAAGGCCAGGGCGAAGAAAGCGATGAGGTAGAAGCCGAGGCCGGCCATCACGCGGAAGGTCCAGAACAACGGCATCACGCGCGGCACCGTATCCATCGCCGCCTGCGAGATTTCCTGCGGGGTGGCGTTGAGGATGTCATCGCGATAGCGCTTGAGCAGCAGGCCGTGGCCCAGGTCCTGCCAGTGACGGTCGAACATCTCGCGCGCTTCAACGTCGTTCTTGTTGGCGCGCAGGCGTTCCAATGCACCGTAGGCCAGCTGGCCGCCACGCACGCGGTGTTCGGCGCGCTCGACCAGTTCCAGGATGCCGGGAATCGGCTGGTTCAACGAGCGGGTGGCGATCAGGCCCATCAGGTAGGGGATCTTCACCGCGTAGTCGTTCTGGTGGGTCTCCTGGTTCGGGATGCCGAAGGCGGTGAAGTCGGCCGGCGCACGCTCGGTCTCCCACATCGCTTCGATCGCGGCCAGCTTCATCTTCTGGTGTTCGCTGGCGGCGTAACCGCTCTCGTCACCCAGCACGACCACCGACAGCGATGACAGCAGGCCGAACGCCGCGGCCACCGCAAACGAACGACGGGCCAGGTCCTTGTGCTTGTTGCGCAGTAGGAACAGCGCGCTGATCGCCATCACGAACACCGCACCGGTCACGTAGCCGGCGCTGACGGTGTGCACGAACTTGGCCTGCGCCACCGGGTTGAACACCACCGCCATGAAGTCGACCACTTCCATGCGCATGGTTTCCGGGTTGAACACCGCACCGGTCGGGTTCTGCATCCAGCCATTGGCCACCAGGATCCAGATCGCCGACAGGTTGGTCCCCAGCGCCATCAGCCAGGTCACCATCAGGTGCTTGACCTTGCTCAGGCGGTTCCAGCCGAAGAAGAACAGGCCGACGAAGGTCGCTTCCAGGAAGAACGCCATCAGGCCTTCGATGGCCAGTGGCGCACCGAAGATGTCACCCACGTAGTGGCTGTAGTAGGACCAGTTCATGCCGAACTGGAATTCCATGACGATGCCGGTGGCAACGCCCATGGCGAAGTTGATGCCGAACAGGACGCCCCAGAACAGGGTCATCCTGCGCCAGATCTCCTTGCCGGTCATCACATACACGCTCTCCATGATGGCCACCATGAAGGACAGGCCGAGGGTGAGCGGTACGAATAGGAAGTGGTACATCGCGGTCAGCGCGAATTGCAGCCGCGACAGTTCTACGACTGTCTGATCAATCATGGCCTGGCTACCTCGTTGGATAGTGCCGTTGCAGGTGGCGGGAAGGGTGGTCTACGACGTGAATGATGTGACCGACTACTTCAAACAGCCTTGATCCAGATCAATGTATGAACAGGTGCCCCGGTTGATCGTATGCCAACCTGATGAAGACTGCGACCGCCGGCCGCAGGGGCGGGCTATTGCCTGCGCCTACAATGCCGTGTCTCCCCCGTTGCCCGTGAAGACCTCTTGAGCGCTGCCGAAACGACCCCTGACGGCCTGTCCCCGGAAGCTGAAACCGCCCGCCAGCGGCGTGTGCGCACGGCCTGGCTGGCCGACCTGGCACGCTCCGCCCGGGGCCGCCAGCGCCTGGCCGCGCTGTGCATCAGCCTGTCCGGCGCACTGTTGATCGGCCAGGCTGCCGCCATCGCCTGGGTGGTGCAGCAGGTGCTGGTGGAGCGCGTGCCGCTGGCCTCTGGCCTGCCGGTGCTGGCGGGATTGGCGGTGATCCTGGTGCTGCGCACCCTGCTGGGCAGCGCCACCCAGGCCGCCGCCGGTGACGTGGCCGACGCCGCACGCCTGGCATTGCGCGAACGCGTGTTCGCACGCCTGCTGGGCCACGGCCCACTGTGGCTGCGGCAGCGCCGCACCGGCGAACTGGGCGAACTGATGCTGCATCACGGTGATGCGATCGAGAGCTATTACAGCGGCTTCCTGCCGGTGCGCACTGAAGTGGTGGTGGTGCCGCTGCTGATCCTGGCCGCGGTGACCTGGGTGGACTGGGTGGTGGCGCTGATCCTGCTGTTCACCGCGCCACTGGTGCCGTTCTTCATGATGCTGGTGGGCTGGGGCGCCGAAGCGGCCGGCCGTGCGCAGCTGGATGAGCTGGCACGCATGAGCGGCCATTTCGCCGACCGCATCAAGGGCCTGGGCCTGCTACGCCTGTATGGCCGCGCTGACGCCGAGCTGGAGGGTATCGAGGCTGCCGCTGAAGGCGTGCGCGTGCGCACGCTGAAGGTGCTGCGGATTGCCTTCCTGTCGTCCACGGTGCTGGAATTCTTCGCCTCGGTGAGCGTGGCGATGGTGGCGCTGTACCTGGGCCTGAGCTATCTGGGCATGATGTCGCTGCATGCAGCGGTGCCGACGCTGGGTGCGGGGCTGTTCTGCCTGCTGCTGGCACCGGAATTCTATGCGCCGCTGCGACGGCTGGCCGCGCACTACCATGATCGCGCCAATGCACTGGCCGCCGCCGCCGAAGTGGAGCGCCTGCTGCAGTCGCTGCCCGATGAGCAGGGCCTGGTCGAGAACGAGGTTGCACCGCTGGCGGTGGAGCCGGCCGAGGCCGCCTTGCCGCCGCTGCAGGCACAAGGGCTGGTGCTGCGCCCGCTGGGCGCGCCGCAGGATGTGCTGCAGGATCTGGACCTGCGGCTGGAGCCGGGCCAGCGCCTGGCCCTGGTTGGTCCCAGCGGTTCCGGTAAAAGCACTCTGCTGGAAGCGCTGGCCGGCTGGCTGCCGCCGCGCGCCGGCAAGCTGCAGCTGCGTCCCGGTGTGCAGGTGGCCTATGCCAGCCAGCGCCCCTACCTGTTCCACGGCAGCATTGCCGACAACCTGCGGCTGGCCGATCCGGGTGCCAGCGATGCCCGTCTTCGTGCGGTGGCCGAGGCCGCGCAGGTGCTGCAGTTCGCGCAGCGCCTGCCACAGGGCCTGGACACGGTGATCGGCGAACGTGGCTTCGGCCTGTCCGGCGGCGAAGCCCGTCGTATCGGCCTGGCCCGGTTGTTGCTGCGCGACCCGCAGGTCCTGCTGCTGGACGAACCCACCGCGTTTCTCGACGTCGATACCGAGGCCGCACTGCTGCGCAGCCTGGCTGCCTATGCGCGGGGTCGCAGTGTGGTGGTCGCCACCCACAGCCCGGCGGTGATCGCCTGGGCCGACCGCTGCCTGCTGCTGCCGGAAGGGCGCCTGGTCGAACCGGCACAGGCGGTGCGCGCATGAGCCGTTCGCCTGATTCGCTGCGCGCGGTGTTCCTGCGCCATCGGCCGCGCCTGCTGCTGACCGTGCTGCTGCTGTGGACCACCATGCTGGCCGGCACCGCATTGCTTGGCCTGTCCGGTGGCTTCCTCACCGCCGCCGCGTTGGCTGGGGCGGCCGGCCTCGGCCAAGGCTTCAACTTCTTCTCACCGTCCGCGGGTATACGCGGGCTGACGATGGCGCGCATCGTGTCGCGCTACTTCGAGAAGCTGGTCGGCCACGACGCCACGCTGCGCATCGCCCGGGACCTGCGCGTGTGGTTCTTCCGCCGCGCGTTGCCGCTGGCACCCGCACGGCTGGGGGCTACGCGCACCGGCGACCTTCTGGCGCGCCTGCTCGGCGACATTGGTGAAGTGGACGGCCTGCTGGTGCGTGCGATCGGGCCGCTGGTGGCGTTGGGCGGATTGTCGCTGGTCGCGATCGTTTCGGCAGCACTGATCCTGCCGTCGGCTGCGGTGCTGCTGGCGGTGCTGGCGCTGCTGATCGCCTTCGGCGTGCCGTGGCTGGGCGTGCGTGGCCATGACGACGAAGAGGCCGACCGTGCCGCGCATCGTGCCGCATTGCGTACCGCCGCATTCGAAGGGCTGGAAGGTGCGGGTGACCTGGCCGCGCTGCATGCCGATGCAGCGTGGCAGCTGAAGGTGCGCGTGGCAGCCAAGCAGCTGGCCTCGCGTGACCGCCGCCGCCGCTGGCGCCTGATCGCGGCCTCGACCCTGCACGGCCTGGTGGCGGGGCTGGGCCTGGTGGCGATGCTGGCGTTGGCCCTGCACGCGGCCGAGCAGCAGCGCATCGCACCGGAAATGGCCGCAGGTTTGGTGTTCCTCACCGTGGCGCTGGTCGAGCTGTGGGCCGGCATGGGCCTGGCCTGGCAGTCGCTGCAGTCCGGGCGCATTGCCGCCGATCGCCTGCAGGCGATCGTCGAGCAACCGCCGACGGTGGACGATCCGCAGGCGCCACAGGTGGTGCCGCCGGCTGCGCGCGTGCATTGGGATGACGTGCATTTCCAATGGCCAGGCGGCGCGCGGCCGGTGTTGTCCGGCCTGCAGCTGACCCTGGCGCCAGGCGAACGCATCGCCATCCGTGGAGACAGCGGCAGCGGCAAGACCACGCTGTCGAGCCTGCTGCTGCGGTTGTGGGATCCGCAGCAGGGACGGCTGACCTACGGTGGCCGCGACCTGCGTGATTTCGCCCAGGCCGACTGGCACCGGCAACTGGCGTGGCTGCCGCAGAACGCGCCGGTGTTTGCCGGCAGCGTGGCCGAGAACCTGCGGTTGGGTGATCCCGATGCCAGCGACGCCGCGTTGTGGGCGGTGCTGCGCCGCGTGCGCCTGGGCGAATGGGCCGAGCGCAACGGCGGCCTGCAGGCCTGGGTGGGCGAGAACGGCGCGACGATGTCGGCCGGGCAGGCGCGGCGGTTGGCGTTGGCCCGTGCACTGCTGCGCAATGCGCCGATCCTGTTGCTGGACGAACCGACCGAAGGCCTCGACGTGGATACCGCACGCGCGCTGCTGCAGGACCTTTCCGGTTTGCTGGACGGGCGCAGCCTGTTGATGATCACCCACGACGACCTGCCCGAAGGCGTGGTTGATGCGCAGTACCGGTTGCGCGACGGGGCTCTGGTACGCGAAGCGTGAACCGGTAGTGCCGGCCGCTGGCCGGCAACCTCATGGCGCTTGATACGGACACGGAATTGCCGGCCAGCGGCCGGCACTACCGATTGCGAGGGTTACCGCGAGAACTCGCGCAGCATCACCGCGATCGAGGCCACGTTGGCCAGCACGCACAACCAGAACACCCCCTGGAATGCGGCCTTGCGGTGCTTGTGTCGGAACAGCGCCTGGCCCAGCAGCGCGCCCGGCCAGCCACCGGCAAAGGCCAGCAGTTGCAGGGTGCGTTCGGGAATGCGCCATTGCTTTCGCTGCGCCGCGCGCTTGTCCTGGCCGTACAGCGCGAACGACACCGCGCTGGCCAGCATGCACCAGCCACCCAGCCACAGCGGCAGCACACCGCTGACCATCAGCGCGATCAACGCGCCGAACGCGGCGAGCGCCAGGTTGCGCCGCCAAGCCACTACAGCGCGTCGAGGAAGCCGCGCACGGCGGGGCCGAAACGATCGAAGTCGACCAGGAAGGCGTCGTGACCCTGCGGTGACTCCAATCCGATGAAATGGGCGTCGGCGCCTCCGGCACGCAGGCCATCGGCGACCTGTTGCTGCTGCTGCACCGGGAACAGGATGTCGGTGTTGGCGCCGATGGCCAGCGCCTTCTCCACCCGGATCTTCGCCAGCCCAGCCAGCACATCGCCATCGGCGTACTCGGCCAGGTCGAACCAGTCCATCGAGCGGCTCAGGTACAGATAGCAGTTGGGGTCGAAGAAACGCACGAAGCGCCGTGCGTGGCCTTCCAGGTAACTTTCCACCTGGAATTCGAGGCCGAACGGATCGTCGTCGGTCTGGTCCGAATCCAGCCGCACGCGGCCAAAGCGGCCATCCCATTCCAGTGCCGAACGGTAGGTGATCACGCCCAGCTTGCGCGCCATGCGCATGCCGGACTCGGGATATGCGTCGTCGTCGTAGTGGCCGCCATTCCAGCGTGGATCAAGGCGGATCGCCTCGCGCTGCAGTGAGCGGATCGCGATGGAGAACGGCAGCGCCTGCGCACTGCCGGAAATGTTGACGTGGCTGCGCGCAATGCCCGGGTGCAGCATCAGCACGGCCAACGCGGTCATGCCGCCCATCGAATTGCCGACCACGCAGGCCAGCTGTTCGATGCCCAGGGCGTGCACGACTTCGATCGCGGCGCGCGCGCCGTCTTCGATCGACAGCTCGGGGAAGTCGAGACGATACGGTTGGCCGGTGGCCGGGTTGAGCGAGGCCGGACCGGTCGAGCCCTTGCAGCTGCCCAACGAGTTCACGCAGACCACGAACCAGCGGTCGGTATCGATCGCCTTGCCGGGTCCGACCATGCCTTCCCACCAGCCCGCTGCCGGGTTGGCGTCGTTGGCTGCCGCGTGTGCATCCGGCGAGAGGCCGGTCACGATCAGGATCGCGTTGCTGGCGTCGGCCGCCAGTGTTCCCCAGGTCTCATAGGCCACGCGCGCGCTGTGCAGGGCGCTGCCGCGCTTGAACGGGAAGGGCGAGGGCAGGGCGTGGAAGCGGGTGCCGGGCGGGATGAATTCGGTCATGCAGGCATTCTAGCGGGGCCGCATGTGGAGCTGGCGACACGCTGGTTTCCATCGGCGATGCAGGTAGTGCCGGCCGCTGGCCGGCAACAATGCAGGCACATCACGATTCATGAGGTTGCCGGCCAGCGGCCCGCACTACCGGGCGGCGCGTTACGGGAAGCGCAGCTCCACAACACCGTCGTGGGGCAGGCTCACCTTCACCGGCACGCTCTGCAGGTCATCCTCGCTGCGGTTGGCGCTGCCGGTGCGCGAGATGCGTGCCAGCACTTCCACTTCGCGATGGGCCGACAGCGGTGCGGTTGGCATCGGGCTGTCAGCGTCACCCAGCCCGACCGTGGCCGGGACTCCGGCCAAGGGCAGCTTGCGTGCGGCCACCGGCATCGGCGGTCCACCCACAGCGCGGGCCAGCACGAATACCTGGGTGCTGGCCGGCCACTCGGTGCCCTTCAACGCAGGCAACTGCACGCGCACCTGCAACAGCGCCGGTGGCGCCGCAACGGCTGCATCGGACGGCTGACCGGCGGCTTCACGGGCGATGGCGATCTGCGCCTGCAGCGCCTGCGCGGCGCCGAGCTCAAGCCGTGGCAGCAGGCCGCTCCACACATCTGCGGCCTCGGCATTCTTTCCGCGCTGGCGCAGGGCGATCCCCAGCAGCCAGCTGGCACGCTCGGCATCGGGTGCCTGTGCACGCGCCTGCTGCAACCAGGCCATCGCGGTGTCATCGAACTGCTTGCCGGCGTCGGCCTGCGCACGTGCCTGCGCCGCTTCCACCAGCACGGCGGGGTCTTCCGGGGCGAGAGTGGCGGCCCGCGCGAACGCGTCCGCCGCGCCTGCGGCATTGCCCAGTTCGGCTTGCGACCGGCCCAGCAGCGCCCAGCCATCGGCCCGCTGTGGGTCACGCTTCAGTGCATCCTGCAGGGCCTGCACGCCATCGCGCAGGGTGGCTACCGAAGGCGTCGGTTGCACCTGTGCTGCACGCGGATCACCGACCAGCAGGTACAGGCAGGCACCGGCCACGCCCAGTGCGAGTACGCCGACCACGAAGCCGCGGCGGCCAGAGTGGCGCAGCGGCCACAGCACCAGCACTGCCATCAACGCAGCAACCAGACCGGCCAGCATCGGCAGCCAATGGCTCACCATCCGTCTCCTTCATCGGCCTTGCCGGCCGCTGCGGCGCCAACCGTACGGCCACGGCGGCGGACGATGCCCAGCACCACCAGAGCACCCGCACCGAGCATCAGCAGGGGACCGCCCCACAGCAGCCAGGTGCCCGGCTGCAACGGTGGCTGATAGAGCACGAACTCACCGTAGCGCGCGACCAGGAACTGCTTGATCTGCGCGTCGTCGTGGCCCTGCTGCATCAGCTGCAGCACCTCGCGGCGCAGGTCCTGCGCGATCTGCGCGTTGGAATCGGCCAGCGACTGGTTCTGGCACTGCACGCAGCGCAGCTGCGCGGCCAGGTCGTGGAAGCGGCGTTCTTCGGCGCCATCGCGGAACTGCAGCGGCTGCGGATCATGCAGCGGCTGCTGTGCCAGCGCGGCCAGCGGCAGCATCAGGAGCAGCAGCGCCAGCAGCCAGCGCATGGGCTCAGGGCGCCGTGTGCAACGTGCTGCCGGCATTGCCCTGGGCCTTCTCGATCTTCTCCAGCGCCGGGATCAGCTTCTCGTCGACCACGCGCTGGGTCATCGCACCGCTGTACTTCCACCGCACGATGCCGCTGCCGTCGACAAGGAAGGTTTCCGGTGCGGCGGTCACGCCCCAGTCGATCGCAGTGCGGCCTTCCACGTCGCTGAGCACGACCATGAACGGGTTGCCCAGCTGTTCCAGCCAGTGCAGGGCATCGGTCGGTTCATCCTTCCAGTTGTAGCCGATCACACGCACGCGCTTGCTCTCGGCGAAACGGGTCAGCACCGGGTGCTCCTCGCGGCAGGCCGCGCACCAGCTGCCCCACACGTTCAACAGGTACGGCGCGCCACGCAGTTCGTCGCTGTGCACGATCATTTCCGGGTCGTGCAGCACCGGCAGCGCGAATGCTGGCGCCGGCTTGTCGATCAGCGCCGATGGCAGCACGTCGCGCTGCGGATCACCCGATTTCATAACCCCGTAGATCATCAGCCCGAGCAGGCCGAAGAAGAACAGCACGCCGATCACGATGGCTACCGGCGGCAGCGGGCGGGAGGGGCGCGGGGCGGGGGACTCGGACATGGAAACTCCTACGGACGACGGAAACGGCGGTCGGCGGCGGCGATGAATCCGCCCAGGGCCATCAGCAGCGCGCCCAGCCAGATCCAGCGCACGAACGGCTTGATGTGCACCCGTACCGCCCATGCATTGTTGCCCAGCGGCTCGCCCAATGCCACGTAGACATCGCCGTCGAAGCGTGCATCGATGCCGGCCTCGGTCATCACCTGGCCGCCGCTGGCGTACTGGCGCTTCTCCGGGTGCAGCA
The DNA here is from genome assembly GCF_059368675.1 of Stenotrophomonas sp. YJH_SMC_120. Lineage (NCBI taxonomy): Bacteria > Pseudomonadati > Pseudomonadota > Gammaproteobacteria > Lysobacterales > Lysobacteraceae > Stenotrophomonas > Stenotrophomonas sp. YJH_SMC_120. The sequence goes on along the minus strand of NZ_JCAFRY010000004.1, from coordinate 147,546 downwards.
GGGCCAGTTCGCGGCCGTCGCGGAACACCCGCAGGTGACCGCGGTCGGCGATGAAATTGGGGCCTTCGCGATGGTCCACGCCCTCGAAGCGCACTTCGTAGCGACCGACCACCAGCTGCTGGCCCGGGGCCAGCGCCACTTCGCGCTGCACGTTCAAGGCTTCCACAAGCAGCGCGCCGGCCAGGAACACGGCGATGCCGGCGTGGGCAACGATCATGCCGAGCATTTCGGCGGTGAAGCGGCCGTTGCCGCGCAGTCGCTGCCAGACGAAGCGTGCGGTACCGAGTGCGACCCAGGCCGCAGCAGCCACGCCGATGCCGGCCTTCCAGCCGTTCTGCGGCGCCTGCCACCAGGCCAGCGCGCCCAGCAGCAGCGCCAGGCCCAGCCACGGTGCCAGCAGCGCGAAGGCGCGCGAGGGCTGGTCACGCTGCCATTTCACCAGCGGGCCGAACGGCAGCAGCAGGATCATTGGCGCCATCAGCAGCAGGAACAGGCTGCCGAAGTAGGGCGGGCCGACCGAGATCTTGCCCAGCGACAGCGCATCGGCCAGCAACGGATACAGCGTGCCGAGCAGCACCATCGCGCAGGCCGTGGCCAGCAGCAGGTTGTTGGCCAGCAGCAGGGTCTCGCGCGAGGTGGCGGTGAAGCCACGGCGCGGGTCGTCGGCGTCCACGCTCAGCTGGCTGGCGCGCAGCGCGTACAGCAGCAGGCTGCCACCGACCAGCACCGACAGGAACACCAGGATGAACAGGCCACGCGAGGGATCGGCGGCGAACGAATGCACGCTGGTCAGCACACCGGAGCGCACCAGGAAGGTGCCCAGCAGCGACAGCGCGAAGGCCGCGATCGCCAGCAGCAGGGTCCAACTGCCGAACGTGCCGCGCTTCTCAGTGACGGCCTGCGAATGGATCAGTGCCGCACCGACCAGCCATGGCATGAAGCTGGCGTTCTCCACCGGGTCCCAGAACCACCAGCCACCCCAGCCCAGCTCGTAGTAGGCCCACCAGCTGCCCAGCGCGATGCCCAGGGTCAGGAAGCCCCAGGCGACGTTGGTCCAGGGTCGCGTCCAGCGCAGCCAGCGCGCATCCACGCGACCTTCCAGCAGCGCCGCCACCGCGAATGCGAACGGAACGGCAAAACCCACGTAACCGATGTACAGCATCGGTGGATGGATGATCAGCCCCGGGTCCTGCAGCAGTGGGTTGAGATCGCGCCCTTCCAGCGGCGCCGGGTTCAGGCGCAGGAACGGGTTGGAAGTGAAGATCAGGAAGGCGAGGAAGCCGACGCTGACGATGCCCATCACCGCCAGTACGCGCGCCTGCACCGGTGCCGGTAGGTGCCGGGAGAACAGCGCCACCGCGCCGGTCCACAATGCCAGCACCAGCGCCCACATCAGCAGTGAGCCTTCATGCGCGCCCCAGACCGCCGAATAGCGGTAGATCATCGGCAGCAGCGAATTGGAGTTCTCGGCCACGTAGCGCACTGAGAAATCCTGCTGCACGAACGCGGCGGTCAGCACCGCGAACGCGCCGGCGAGCAGCAGCAGCTGCGCGAACGCGGCTGGCCGTGCCACCGCCATCCATGACGTGTTGTTGCGATGTGCGCCGACCAGCGGCAGGCAGGCCTGCAGCAGCGAGGCCAGCAATGCGCACATCAGCAGGATCTGACCCAGTTCGGGCAGCACTCAGCGCACCTCGGGGGCCGTCACCGGCACATCGTGCTTGCGGTGGGCATCGCCCATCTTGTCGGCCACTTCCTTCGGCACGTACTTCTCATCGTGCTTGGCCAGCACTTCGTCGGCGACGAAGGTGCCGTCCTGCAGGCGGCCGCTGGCGACCACCGCCGTGCCTTCGGCGAACATGTCTGGCAGGATCCGCGAGGTGGTCACTGCCAGCTGCACGTCGCCGTCGGTCACTTCGAAACGTGCTTCCAGCGAGCCGACCGGCCGATTGAAGGAGCCCTTCACCACCATGCCGCCCAAGCGGAAGCGCGACTGCGCATCGACATCACCGCGCAGCACTTCCGAAGGCGTGTACAGATAGGCGATGTTGCGCTCCAGTGCCATCGCCACCAGCGCAGTGGCCAGCCCGGAGGCGAGCAGGGCCAGCAGCACCCATGCCAAGCGGCGACGCTGTACCGGGGTCATCGTTCCAGCTCCGTCGACAGCGGCGCAGCTGCGTCCCGCCTGCCGGCGCGGGTCTGCTGCCGCTGCTGGCGGGTCAGCGCCAGCCGGCGTGCCACGCGCAGGCGCAGCCACGAACCGAGGGCATCGGCGCTGAGTACCAGCACGAATACGGCGTAGGCGCCGATCACATAGGGCAGGTGGGTCATGGCTGGGCCTCCCGTGAGGCGCGCGCGGCATCGACACGGCCGCCGACCCAGGCCTTGCCGGCCTCGCGGTCGAGATTGTCGGCGCGGGCCTTGGCCAGCACCGAACCGGCGAACCAGAACTTGGTGCCGATCACCATCCACCACAGCGGCGCGATCATCGCGCTGCTGATTGCCGATTCACCGAACACGTTGATCGACTGGCGCTGGTGCAGGCCACCCCACCAGTCCACCGAATAGCGGATCACCGGCAGCAGGCTGACACCTACAATGGCCAGCAGGCCAGCGGCGCGCGCGGCGCTGCGGCGGTCCTCGATGGCGTGGTACAGGCCGATCACGCCCAGGTACAGGAACAGCAGTACCAGTTCGCTGGTCATGCGCGGGTCCCAGTCCCACCAGGTGCCCCAGGTGCCCTTGCCCCAGATGCTGCCGGTCAGCAGGGTGATCAGGGTGAAGCCGGCGCCCATCGGCGCGCAGGCCATGGCCAGGATCTCGCAGACCTTGATCCGCCAGATCAGCGCGATGGCGGCATACAGCGCCATCAGCGCGAACACGAACAGGCTCATCCAGGCACTGGGCACGTGGATGTAGAGGATGCGGAAGCTGTCCAGCTGCTTGGCTTCCGGCGGCACCACCAGCAGCGCCTGCCACATGCCGACCAGCAGCACCGGCACCGCCGCGAGGTAGAACACCCGCGACCAGCGGGCAGCGAAACGGTCGAACGTGGGAGGCGAACCGAGTTGGTGGAACCAGCGGACAATCGGATTCATGCGTGGCGGCTATCCAGCAGGGGTGGATTGGCTCTCAGCTCGGTCAACTCAGAGAAATACGTATTGCAGCGGCAGTGGCCAGCGGCGCCAGCACCAGCGCGAGCAGCAGGCCAGCGCCCAGCATCAGCAGCGCACCGACTGGATCCTGCCCGCGTCCGGCTGCCGCCAGGCTGCCGGCGCCGAACACAAGCACCGGCACGTACAGCGGCAGCGACAGCAGCGCCACGAGAATACCAGAGCGTCGGATGCCAACGGTCAGTGCGGCGACCACGCCACCGATCAGGCTCAGCAACGGCGTTCCCAGCAGCAACGATGCCAGCAACATCGGCAGCTGGTCATGCGGCAGATGCAGCATTTCGGCCAACAGCGGGCTGACCACGATCAGCGGCAGCGCAGTGGTCGCCCAGTGCAGGAGCACGCGCACCAGCACCAGCCAGGCCAGCGGCACCGGCGCCAGCAGCCACTGTTCCAGCGAGCCATCTTCGGCGTCGGAACGGAACAGTGAATCCAGCGACAGCTGTCCCGCCAGCAGCACGGCCAGCCACAGCACCGCGCCGGCGGTGGCGGCCAGCAGCTGTGGTTCGCGGCCTTGGGCCAGCGCGAACAGCACCACTACCAGCACCGCGAACAGCAGTGGTTGCAGCGCATCGCCGCGGCGGCGCCAGAGCAGGCGCAGGTCGCGCTTGAGCAGGGCGCCTGCGGTCTGCCACAGGCCTGGTTCGGTACCCGGCGCGATCATGCGGCACCGCCGAGGTCGAGCTGGCGGGTACGCACCGGCGGTGCGGCATAGGCGCCATGGGTGGTGACCAGCGCAGCGCCGCCGGCACGCAGGTGCGCCGAGATCATCCGGTTGACCAGGGTGATGCCCTCCAGGTCGAGGTTGGCATAGGGTTCGTCCAGCAGCCACAGCGGCGCCGGCGACAGCCAGATGCGTGCCAGTGCCAGCCGCCGCTTCTGCCCGGCGGACAGATGCCGAACGAGGGTGTCCTCATAACCGGCCAGGCCCACGATGGCCAGCGCGTTGCCGGGCATCTGCCGCGCACGCCGTCCATGCAGGCCGCACAGGAAGTGCAGGTTCTCCAGCGTGTCCAGGTCTGGCTTCAGGGCCGGCAGATGGCTGAGGTAGGCCACGTAGCGTGCACGTTCGGCATTGCTCGCCGGCTTGCCATCGATCCGCACCTGGCCGGCGCCGGGCCGGGCCAGGCCGGCCAGCACGCGCAGCAGGGTGGTCTTGCCGGCGCCATTGCCGCCCTGCACCAGCAGGGCTTCGCCGGCGTCCACATGGAAGTCCAGCGGGCCGAACACCGGCTCGTCATTGCGGGAGAAGCTCAGGCCGCTGGCGGCCAGCAATGCAGGGGTGTTCAAGGGGCAGGGGTCTTCATGCCGGAGAGCGATGGCAATTGTAGCGGTGAATGCCGATGGTAGTGCCGGCCGCTGGCCGGCAGATGCGACCCGGCGTCGCAGATCGTCCCAGGGGTGCTGGCCAGCGGCCGGCACTACCGACGCGCGGATTGCGTAAACTCGCAGGCCTGTTCCCCCACAGCCCAGGCCGATGCAACTGAACACCAAGCTGCCCAAGGTCGGTACCACGATCTTCACCGTGATGTCCCAGCTCGCCGCCGAACACGGCGCAGTCAACCTGGGCCAGGGTTTCCCGGACTTTTCGGCGCCGCAGCGCCTGATCGACGAGACCGCCAGGGCGATGGCCGCCGGGCTGAACCAGTACCCGCCGATGACCGGCGTGGCGCCGCTGCGCCAGGCCATCGCGCAGAAGGCGCTGGACTGCTACGGCGCGCAGGTCGATGCGGACAGCGAGATCACCGTCACCAGTGGCGGTACCGAGGCCATCTTCAACGCCATCCACGCCGTGGTGCGTGCCGGCGAGGAAGTGATCGTGCTCGACCCGGCGTATGACTGCTATGAACCGGCGATCGACCTGGCCGGTGCCAAGGCCGTGCATGTGTCGCTGGATCCGCAGACCTTCGCGGTCGACTGGGACCGCGTGCGTGCGGCGATCACCCCGCGCACCCGCATGCTGATCGTCAACACCCCGCACAACCCGTCCGGCGCGATGCTGTCGGCGCAGGACATGCAGGCACTGGCCGAGCTGCTGCGTGGCACGCAGATCTATCTGATCTCCGATGAGGTGTACGAACACATCATCTACGACGGCCGCCGCCATGAATCGGCGCTGCGCTACCCGGAACTGCGCGAGCGCGCGTTCGTCATCTCCAGCTTCGGCAAGACCTATCACTGCACCGGCTGGAAGATCGGCTATGCGATCGCACCGCCGGCACTGACCGCCGAGTTCCGCAAGGTGCACCAGTACAACACCTTCACCAGCTTCGGCCCGGCGCAGTATGGCTTCGCCGCGATGATCCGCGACGAACCCGAACACCACCTGGAGCTGGGCGCGTTTTACCAGGCCAAGCGCGACCGTTTCCGCGAGCAGCTGGCCGGCACCCGCCTGAAGGCGCTGCCGGTCCCCGGCGGCTACTTCCAGCTGGTCGACTACTCGGCCATCAGCGACCTGCCGGACCATGAGTTCGTGAAGTGGCTGACCATCGAGAAGGGCGTGACCGCGATCCCGCTGTCGCCGTTCTACGAAAACCCGCCGGCCGGCCAGCGCCTGGTGCGCCTGTGCTTCGCCAAGAATGAAGCAACGATGGACGCGGCGATCGAACGCCTGCGCCTGCTCTGAGCGAGGCTTGAACATGCAGGACCTGCGCATTTCCCTCGTCCAGGGCGACACCCGCTGGCACGATCCGGCCGGCAACCGCGCCTACTACGGCGCGCTGCTGGCACCGCTGGCCGGCACCACCGACCTGGTGATCCTGCCGGAGACCTTCACCAGTGGTTTCTCCAACGACGCCATTGCCCAGGCCGAAGGCATGGACGGCCCGACCGTGGCCTGGGTGCGCGAACAGGCCAGGACCTTGAACGCGGCGGTGATCGGCAGCGTGCAGCTGCGCGACGGCGAGGGCGTCTACAACCGCCTGCTGTTCGCCACGCCCGATGGCGACCTGCAGTACTACGACAAGCGCCACCTGTTCCGTTACGGCGGCGAGCACGAGCGCTATGCCGCCGGTCGCGACCGCCTGAGCGTGGAATGGAAGGGCTGGCGGATCAATCCGCAGGTCTGCTACGACCTGCGTTTCCCGGTGTTCTGCCGCAACCGCTACAACGTGGAGCGTCCGCAGCAGCTGGATTTCGACCTGCAGATCTTCGTCGCCAACTGGCCGTCGGCGCGCGCCTATGCGTGGAAGACCCTGCTGCGTGCGCGGGCGATCGAGAACCTGTGCTTCGTGGCGGCGGTGAACCGCGTCGGCGTCGATGGCAACCAGCTGCACTACGCAGGCGACAGCGCGGTGCTGGATTTCCTGGGCCAGCCGCAGGTGGAAATCCGCGAACGCGAACAGGTGGTCACCACCACCATCTCGGCCGAGGCGCTGGCCGCACACCGCGCGCGTTTCCCGGCGATGCTCGATGCCGATGCCTTCCACCTGGACGAACAGGCCTGAGCGACGGCCTGAACACTGCTGCACCAGCGCGTGCGCCTGCATCCAACGTGCACGCGCGCGCTGCTAGATTCGCCGGCAGTCCGACCGAACTGGAAGTCCTGCCATGAACAAGCCCTTCGCCCTGCTGCTTGCCCTGTCTGCCGCATCGCTGGCCCCGGCCGCGCACGCCGCTGGCAACCTCGACTGCGAGCTGCGCTACAACCTCTCTGGCTGGTCGCTGATCTACAAGACTGCATCCGGCAATGGCACGGTCACCTGCAGCAATGGCGCCAGCATGCCGGTGCGCATCCAGATGAAGGGCGGCGGCCTGACCGTGGGCAAGTCGAAGATCACCAACGGACGTGGCAGCTTCACCGGCGCAGTCAGCGTCAACGAGCTGCTGGGTACTTACGCCTCGGTGGGCGCGCATGCCGGTGCGGTGAAGTCCAGCAACGCGCAGGTGATGACCAAGGGCGACATCTCGCTGGCCCTGTCCGGTACCGGCAAGGGCTGGGATCTGGGCGTGGACGGCACCGCGTTCACCCTCAGTCGGCGCTGAGGCGCGACGGCGCGGCAGTTCCCCAGCTGATGCGGATGTAGTGCTGTTCGGAATCGCTCAACAACCGTTCGACACCGAAACCATTCTTCAGCAGCTGTGCGACCACATCTTCGACGAGCTGCTCGCTGGCCATCACCTGGCTGAAGCCGAACACGATGTAGCGGCGGCCATTTTCCGAGCCGATCTGGATAGCGTTGTCGAGATCGCGGTAGAACAGTTCGATCGGGCGCTTGGCGGCATCGACGTTGGCGCGGGCCTGTTCGGCGGTGATGGTGATCATGGGCATCTGCCTTGTGTGGGAGCGCGACGATAGCCAGCAACCGGATGTGAATTCCGGGCGTGGTGCACAACACCTCGTGTTTGCAGCAATTCCTAACCCGGGGTGTGAACATTGGGACAGGCACGAAATGTGCTGCGCGATGGTGGGCATCCTGCATCGACGTGAAGTCATCAGGAAGGGATGGGTGGCAGCCCCAGCGCAGGCGTGCAATGTCCCCGCCCACAAGGGATCCCGCCGTGATCCGGGGGCTGTGTGCGCGCAGCGATTAACGTTTCCTTGATCCCGCAGTAACCCTGCAGTGAATAACAGGGACATCCCAGCGATTCTGCTGGGATCATAGGAGACGCTGAATGGAGCTCAGAACGTCCGTGCTGCTCGTGGCCCTCATCGCCGCGCCCGCCATCGCCCACGCCGAAGTCTGCCTGTCCGACAGCGGAATCGTCGTGTCCTGTCCAAGGCTGTTGCCGCATCCCGTGACGTCCCGGTTCGAGATTGGGACCTTGCCGCGTGTGGCGGGCTCGCCCTCGGAAATCTACATCACAGGGGGCGGCCAGGTGGATGGAACGAGTAATTTCTCGGTGTATGCCAATGGCCAGTTCCTGTGCCGTACCAATGACAATCTCGACGGTGGCAACACCACGCCGATCCGACATTGCACCGCGACCATCGCAACGCCTGGAACCTACGTGATCTCGGCGTCGCGCAACAATGCCGGCAACTTCCTGGCGCCGATGGACGAAGTGATCAACGTCCAGTAGTCGGTTGCCCGCTGATCCTGGCCCCGGGGCAGGGACCCGGGGTCCCCATGGCCGCAGGAGCGGTTTCTTCACCGAGGCGCTGCACGTCCCGGGCTTTCGCCGTCAATTGACCGACCCCGCTTCAGCCAGAGCGCCAGCAGGCCACACGCGATAACGGTCGGTGCCAGCATCTGCAATGCACCGACCAGCGCCATCGCCGCACCGATCAACAGGTAGTAGAGCAGGCCGAACAGCGCGCCTGCGCTGCCACGACAGTGTGGATAGCCGCGCAGGGCCTGGCCGAGCACATTGGGAATGGCAAGGCCGAAGCCCGTCACCACCGGTACCATCGCCACGATCAGGGCCGGGTGATCATGCAGCAGCGCGGCCAGCAGGCCTCCCGTCAGGACCAGTCCCGCGGCGATGCGGATGCGCGTGGTTGCGGCAACGCCTGCACGCAGCAGGCGGCCATTGCCCCACGCGCCCAGTGCCGAGCCCAGTGCCAGCACCGCGCCGCTGGCGCCGAACCAGGTGGCTGGCCAGTGCAGGCGCGCAAACACGAAGGGGCCGAGCACATACCAGCTGTACATAGCCACGTTGAAGGCCATCACCAGCAACGCGTGTGACCAGATCCAGCGATCGCGCAGCAGTTCCCGCAGCAGCGGCAGCATGGGCACGTGCGGGATCTGTGCAGGGCGGCTTTCGCGCAGGCCCGCCAGGCATGCGACTGCCAGCAGGGCAGCGATCAGCAGCAGGCCGGACTGTACGCCGACATAGCCATGGGCGGCGACCAGCAGCGTGCCCAGTGCAAGGCCGATGGCCGGGCTCAGGGCCAGGGCCATGCCGATCCAGGAGAACGCCTGCGCCAACGCGAGTCCCTGCAGGTGGTCGCGTAGTACGGTCTGGGTTACCACCGAGGCCGCCGCCGCACCCAGTGCGGCCAGTGCCTGTGCCAGCAGGACCTGGCCGAAGGTGCTGGCCAGCAGGCCGCCGCAGGCGGCCAGTGCGAACACGGCCAGGCCGCATAGCAGGGCAGGGCGACGACCGATACGATCGGCCAGGCGCCCCCACAGCAGCACGCCTGCAGCGAAGCCGAACAGGTACAGGCTCATGGCCTGGCTGGCGGCACTCGGCGGCAGGGCGAAGCGTTCGGCCAGATCGGCCAGGGCCGGGCTGTACAGGGTCTGTGCCAACTGCGGGAACATCAGCAGTGCAATGGCGAGCAACAACAGGCGGCGCGACATGCGGGCGCTCCAGGAACAGGGCCCCGCATTGTGGTCGCGTCCGCAATGGCGCACTCTGTCTATCCTGTCATCGAATGTATGAAATCAGACATGGCCTGGTTGCAGCCGCACGCGCACTTCGACGCCGATGCCTGGAGCGCTCCGGTGCTGGGGATTGCAGCCTCACTGGCGGATCACGACTCGGGTTGGCACCGGCATGCACGCGCGCAGCTGCTGTACACCCGGCAGGGCTGCACGCGCCTGACCTACGGTGATCGCATCAGCCTGCTGCCGCCCGCGCGTGCCGCGTGGATTCCGGGCGGGCTGCGCCATCGCGCGCAGATGCGCCAGGCGGTCGACTACCGTTCGTTGTACTTCGACGCCACGCTGTCGGCCCAGCTGCCCCGGCAGCCGACGATCATCGGCGTGGGGGCGCTGCTGCAGGCCTTGCTGGAGCCGATCGCGCAGGCGCCGTTCGACCATGACTGGCAGTCGCCGCGCGCGCACCACCAACTGGCGTTGTGCGTGCTGGAAATCGCTGCTGCACCGGTGGCGCCGATGGACCTGCCTCTGCCTCGTGATCCGCGGATCGCACGGTGCCTCCCGGTGGCCGAACAGCTGCCGCCCGAACTGGGGGAGCTGGCCGCGCGCACGGGCCTGAGCGCGCGTACCGTCGGCCGGTTGATGCAGCGTGATACCGGCATGAGCTACCAGGCCTGGCGCCAGCAATGGCGCCTGATGCGGGCCATGGAGTTGCTGCTGCTGGGCCAACGCGTGGCGCACGTGGCGCAGGACACCGGCTTCTCCGCCGAGAGCCCGTTCATCGCCTTCTTCCGCGGCATGACCGGCACCACACCCGCCGCGTTCCAGCGCCACGCAAAAGGGGACGGAGGGGATTAAGTCGCTCTCGCCCCTTTGACACAGGCCGTGGCAAAAACGACTTAATCCCCTCCGTCCCCTTTTCAACGAAAAACCCCGGCCTGCGCCGGGGTTTTTCATTTCAGGCGTGCCGGTGATCAGCCGCCGCGCGGGCCGCTGCGGCGCGGGCCGCCCGGACCGCGGTTGCCGCCGGGGCCACCCGGGCCACGGTTGCCACCCGGACCGCCGGGGCCGCGATTGCCGCCCGGACCACGGTTGCCACCACCCGGCCCGCGACCGCCCGGACGGGCGCCCTGCGCCGGCTTGGGGCTGCCATACGGGTTGAAGCCCGGCGTGGCGTGGTCGGACGGGAAGCTCGGGGCATTGCCCGGATGACCATACGGGTGCTTGTTGCCCTGGCCCTGCGAGCGGTTGCCGGCACCGGCCGGACGACCCTGGCCGCCTGCGCCGCCACGGCCTTCACCGCCGAAACCGCCACGGCCCTGTCCGCCGCCGGCGCCCGGACCCTTCGGCTTGCCGTACGGACGGCCCTGGCCGCCTGCGCCCGGACCACGGGCACCCGGGCCGCGCGCGCCCGGACCGGCATTGCGATGGCCGCTCGGGCCCGTGCTCACGCCATCCGGCACGTACCAGGTGCGGAACGCGGCCGGGTTGCCTTCCGGCAGCGAACGGTCGTTCTTCTGGGTGCGCTGCTTGAACGGCTTCTGCGACTGCTTGGCTGCTGCTTCACCGCTGACCGTCAGGCCACCCTTGAAACCGCCGCCCTTGCCGCCGCGGCCACGGCCGCGGTCTTCGCGGACGTTGTCGAAGCGACGCAGCTCGCGGCCTTCGTCTGCGGTGTTATGGCCGTTGACGTAGGCATTGCCACGGCCACCCTCGCGCACGCGCACGGTGGTCTTGGCGGCGCGACGCTGGCCGATCACCGGCTGCAGGGTCAGAGCCGACGGCGCGCCTTCTTCCAGCTTCAGCTGCGCACGCAGGGCTTCAACCTGGGCGGTGCCCAGTTCCACCGAATGGCCACGGGCCAGTTCGCGCGGCAGACTCACTTTGCCGTAGCGGGTGCGCTTCAGGCGGCTGACCTGGCAGCCCTGCGACTCCCACAGGCGGCGCACTTCGCGGTTGCGGCCTTCCTTCACCACGACGCGGAACCAGTCGTGCGAGTCGGTGCCGCCGATGCGTTCGATCTCGTCGAACTTGGCCGGGCCGTCTTCCAGTGCCACGCCGCGTGCGAGGCGGTCGACGATGGCGTCGGAAACCTTCTCCTCGCCTTCCGGGGCGCGCACGCGCACCACGTACTCGCGCTCGACCTCGAACGACGGGTGCATCATGGCGTTGGCCAGTTCACCGTCGGTGGTGGCCAGCAGCAGGCCGGTGGTGTTGATGTCCAGGCGGCCGATGGCGATCCAGCGCGCGCCCTTCAGCGGCGGCAGCGATTCGAACACGGTCGGGCGGCCTTCGGGGTCTTCGCGGGTGGTCACTTCGCCTTCCGGCTTGTTGTAGACCAGCACGCGCGACGGTTCGGCCAGGGCGGTGGCGACGAAGCCGCGGCCATCCAGCTCGATCTTGTCGCCGCTCTTGACCGACATGCCGGTCTGCGCGACTTCACCGTTGACCTTGACCAGGCCTTCGGCGATGCGCTGTTCCAGCGCGCGGCGCGAACCCAGGCCGGCCTGGGCCAGCACCTTGTGCAGGCGCTCTTCCAGCTTGAACTGTTCGGAGGTGGCTTCGCGCTTGAGCGAGAGCTTGTTACGGGGGGTGTCACTCATCAGTTTTGCTCCGGCCGACGGTTTCGGGGTCGGCCTCTGGTTCGGAATCGGCTTGGTCAACAGCCACGGTCGTCATCGCGACGGCGTTGTCTTCGCGTTCGTTCAGGGGCACCGCGCGCTCGCCCGGCGCGGAATCGGGGTGCCCATCATCAAGGGGCGAAGGTGCTTGCTCATCGGAAGCCGACGCAGACGCTGCGTCGGCGGAATCGGGGGTGTCGCTGCCGGCCAGGCCGGCGTCATCGTTGGCAGCAGCGCCATCGGCGCCAGCCGAAATGTCCGGACCCTCGGCACTGGCGGCGGCCGGTGCGTCGCGGTCCAGGGCCAGCTGGGGTTCCAGCTCGCCCAGGTCCTTCAGTTCCGACAGCGGCGGCAACTCGTCCAGGCGCTTCAGGCCGAAGTAGTCCAGGAAGCCCTTGGTGGTGCCGAACAGGGCAGGCTTGCCGGGCACGTCGCGGTGGCCGACCACGCGGATCCACTCGCGTTCCTCCAGCGCCTGGATGATGTTGCTGCTGACCGCCACGCCGCGCACCTGCTCGATCTCGCCACGGGTGATCGGCTGCCGGTAGGCGATCAGCGCCAGGGTTTCCAGGGTGGCACGGGTATAGCGGGTCTTGCGTTCGGTCCACAGCCGGCTGATCCAGCCATGCACTTCGCCGGTCACCTGGTAGCGGAAGCCGGAGGCGACCTCGACCAGTTCCACGCCACGGCCTTCGCAGGCTTCGCGCAGGCGCTCAAGCGCACGTTCGATGCTGCCCGGCGGTGCCGGCTCCTCTTCCGGGAACAGGTCTTTCAGCTGGGCCAGGGTGAGCGGCTGGCTGGAGGCCAGCAGGGCACCCTCGACAATGCGGTTGATCAGCGTTTGGTCCATCGGCAGTCAGCGCTCACTCGTTCTCGTTGGCGGCGTCGTTGTCGTCGAACTCGCTGCTGAACTGCAGCGGGGCATTGGTGTTGCCGGCGGCCAGGGACTTCACGTAGATCGGCGCCAGCGGCTCTTCCTGGACGATGTCCAGCAGCTGTTCCTTGGCCAGTTCCAGCACCGCCAGGAACGTGACCAGCACGCCCAGCTTGCCTTCTTCTGCAGTGAACAGCCCTTCAAAACGGTAGAACTTGCCATCTTCAAGCCGGCCCAGCACTTCGCCCATGCGTTGCCGCACGCTCAGCGCCTCGCGCTTGATGGCGTGGCCACTGAACAGCTCGGCGCGCTTGAGCACGTCGTGCAGGGCCAGCAGCATTTCCTTCAGGTCCACCGGCGGCGGCAGCTTCACCGCAGCACGTTCGGGCATGAAGGCGTGTGCCACCGTGGTGTCGCGGTCCTGGCGGGGCAGGGCGTCGATGTCCTCGGCGGCCTGCTTGAAGCGTTCGTACTCCTGCAGGCGGCGCACCAGTTCGGCGCGCGGGTCGGCCTCATCGCCTTCCTCGCTGACCGGGCGCGGCAGCAGCATGCGCGACTTCACCTCGGCCAGGATCGCGGCCATGACCAGGTACTCGGCGGCCAGCTCGAAGCGCAGCTCGCGCATCACGGTGATGTATTCCACGTACTGCCGGGTGATCTCGGCCACGGGAATGTCCAGTACGTCCAGGTTCTGGCGGCGGATCAGGTACAACAGCAGGTCCAGCGGGCCTTCGAAGGCATCCAGGATGACTTCCAGCGCGTCCGGCGGGATGTACAGGTCCTGCGGAATCTGCAGGACCGGTTGCCCATGCACCACGGCCAGCGGCATTTCCTGCTGCTGGGGGGCGGGCGGCCGGGTTGGCGGGTTCGCGTCGAGCGCGAGTTCGGAAGTCATCTAATGGACATCAGGATTGCATCGGACCAGTCGCGGCAGCGGGTTCACCGGGCCAACGCCACGGCGCCCCACGGCACCAGACACGCCGGGATCGGCGCGATTCCACACATATCAAACAGCAGGACGCGCCGCAGTAAACGGCAGCGACGAAACTACGGGGAGGTCGTCTACGTGGCCCGGCCAGGTGGTCCGGTTCGAAGCAGCGGGACGGTCGTCGGGGGCTGCGTTGGCCACAGAAACCGACGGGCTGCTGCATCCAGCCACGTGCAATGGTGTCTAGGGTAAGCCTTTGTCGCGCCAGTGTCCAGCCGGGCTGGGGCGAGGGCGGCATTGGCTAGAATCTGCGCACCCGACAACGCAAGCGAGGAAATGCCGTGTGGTATGTGATTGAAGGCTATGACGGCCAGGACGTGCTGGCACAGCGACTGCAGGCACGTCCGGAACACCTGGCGCGCCTGCACGCGCTGCGCGACGAAGGCCGCCTGCTGCTGGCCGGACCGTGCCCGGCAGTAGACAGCGAGGACCCGGGCCCGGCCGGCTTCAGTGGTTCGGTGGTGATCGCGCAGTTCGAGTCGCTCGTGCAGGCCCAGGCCTGGGCTGATGCCGACCCTTACGTAGCCGCGGGCGTCTACACCCATGTACAGGTGCGTCCGTTCCGCAAGGTCCTGCCGTGAACGCGGAGCGGATCGAGCGGATGCGTGACGCACTGCAGCAGGCGCTGGCCCCGAGCGTGCTGGAAATCGAAGACGACAGTCATCGTCATGCCGGCCACGCCGGTGCGCGCGATGGTCGCGGCCATTTCAACGTGCATGTGGTCAGTGAACGCTTCGCCGGACTGGGTCCACTGGCCCGGCATCGCGCGGTCTATGCCGCGCTGGGCGCGATGATGGAGACCGACATCCACGCGCTGTCCATTCGTGCATTGACCCCGTCAGAACAGGGCTGAGCCCTTGTCCCACACTGTCCTGGCGGGTCCGTCAGCGGGCCCGCCACAGACAGATTTCCATGTCCATTTCAGGACATTCGCCTAACGGACTGTTTACAAGCCCAGATGGAAACGCTTACATTCCGCGCCAATGCTGGTAGGTCCAAGCCGTGGAGGGCGGCTTCGTGAACAAGGCAGCTATCACAATCAAAGACGTCGCTCGCGAAGCCCGGGTCTCCGTGGCCACGGTTTCCCGCGCGCTCAACGGGCATGAAAATGTCGCCGAACCGGTCCGCCAGCTTGTGCTGGAGGTGGCCGCACGGCTGCGTTACACCCCGCACGCCGCCGCCCGCAGCCTCAGCAGCCGTCGCACCAATACGGTGGGCGTGGTACTGCCTGACCTGTACGGCGAATTCTTCTCCGAGCTGATGCGCGGCATCGACAACGTCGCCCGCAACCGCCGCCAGCACCTGCTGGTGTCCAGTTACCACGGTGACCAGGAGCAGCAGGGCGCGGCCCTGCGCGCCATGCGCGGCCGCGTCGACGGCCTGCTGGTGCTCTCGCCCTATGCGGAGAGCCCGGGATTCCTGACCGACAACCTGCCGCAGTCGTTGCCAACGGTGTTGATCAACACCTATCTGCCCGGGCAGGACCACCCGGTGCTGAGCATCGATGACCATGCCGGTGCGATGGCGATGACCCGCCATCTGCTTGACGCGGGTCACCGCCGTATCGCTTTCATTTCTGGCCCGGACCTCAACTTCGACGCGCGCGAGCGCCTGCGTGGCTTCCGTGACGCGTTGGCGGCTTTCGGCAGTGACGCCGAAGGCATCGAGCTGCCCGGTGATTTCGACGAAGCTTCCGGCCATCGCGCCGGTCAGGAGTTGTTGGCAGCCGGAGCGCTGCCTGATGCCGTGTTCGCCGCCAACGACATGATGGCGCTGGGTTGCCTGTATGCGTTCACGCAGGCAGGTGTCCACGTTCCGTCCGACGTCGCCCTGGCCGGTTTCGATGACATTCCACTGGCGCGTTTCGTCCACCCGTCGCTGACCACCATGCAGGTCAGCATCGCCGAACTCGGCGATCGGGCCATGACGCGCCTGATGCAGTTGATGGACGGCACCTCCACGGATGGGACAGGGGACAAGCAGACCCTGGTTCCGCGCTTGATAGTTCGCGATTCCACCACTCCGCCATCCGGCCGTTGAAGCCGGAGGCGTTCCTTCTTTTTTGATTGATCGCAGGGACCGCGCAAGCGGTTACCGCCACCCGGAGATTGAGTTGATGATGCACACCACCTTCCGCACGCCGGCGCGCCGGCTGCTGAGCACCGCACTGGTCAGCTGCCTGATGCTGGCTGCTGCTCCGAACGTCATGGCGCAGTCGGCCAATGCCAGCCTGCGCGGCCAGGTTTCCGGCGCGCAGGCCGGCGCCGAGGTGACCGCCACCAACGTGGCCACCGGCACCGTCCGTCGCGGTACCGTCCGTGCCGATGGAAGCTACTCGCTGATGGGCCTGGACCCGGGCACCTATGATGTGGTCGCCAACGGCCAGTCGCAGAAGGTCACCGTCACCGTGGCCTCGACCGCTACCCTGAACTTTGCCGGCGCTGCCAGCAGCACCCCGGGTACGACCGCAGCCACCAACCTGGACACTGTCAACGTCGTCGCGCCGACCCTGCTGCAGGAAGTGCGCACGTCCGAAGTCGGCAAGACCGTCAGCCTGCAGCAGATCCAGACCACCCCGCAGGTCTCGCGCAACTTCCTGGAGTTCGCCGACGCGGTGCCGGGCATGATCTTCACCCGCGACGCCAAGGGCAACACCTCGCTGCGCGGCGGTGCCACCAACTCCGACGGCACCAACGTCTACATCGACGGTGTGGGCCAGAAGAGCTACGTCAAGGGCGGCGGCGTGGCCGGCCAGTCCGGCAGTGCCGGTAACCCGTTCCCGCAGCTGGCCATCGGCGAGTACAAGGTCATCACCGGCAACTACAAGGCCGAGTACGGCCAGGTGTCCAGTGCAGCGGTCACGGCCGCGACCAAGTCGGGTACCAACGAGTTCAAGGGTGAAACCTTCTACCGTTATACCAACGACAGCATGCGCGCGATGACCCCGGCCGAGCGTCAGCCGGGCAAGGGCAAGGAGGATTCGGCCGAGAAGGAATACGGCTTCGCCCTGGGCGGCCCGATCGTCAAGGACAAGGCCCACTTCTTCGTGACCTATGAAGCCAAGCGCTTCGATCTGCCGGTGACCATCGCACCGCATGGTTCGGTGACCAACAAGGCCAACCGCGTCCCGGCTGATGCCCAGGCCGGCCTGGGCCCGGCCAGCCAGCCGTTCCAGCAGGACCTGATCTTCGCCAAGGTCGACTTCGAGCCGACCGACAACGATCGCCTGGAACTGACCTTCCAGGACCGTGATGAAACCCAGCAGCAGTTCTCGGACCAGACCGCGCCGATGCACGGCAAGGAAACCAAGAACACTGACCGCCGTTACGCGCTGCGCTGGAACCACAGCGGTGAGCGTTACTACAACGAGCTGATGGTTACCCACGAGGATTCGTTCAACAATCCCAAGCCGCTGAGCATGGGCAACGGTTTCAACTACACCGCGCCGGACGGCAAGAACGAGGAGCGCGCCATCGTCTCGATCGGTGGTTCCTCGGCAATGTCGTCGCAGGTGAAGGGTCAGAAGGGCTGGTCGATCGAAGACAACCTGACCCTGGATGGCATCCAGTGGGCGGGCGACCACACCATCAAGATGGGTGCCAAGTACAAGCAGATCGACCTGTACGCCTCCGATGCGGCGCAGATCAATCCGCAGTTCTACTACACCATCGACAACCCGACCTTCCCGGACAGCATCCCGTACAAGGCACAGTTCGTGAAGCCGGTCACCGGCGTGTCAGGCGTGTCCGGCGAAGTGCGCTCGAAGGTGAAGCAGATCGGTCTGTTCATCCAGGATGACTGGCAGGTCAACGACCACCTGCAGCTGAACCTCGGCCTGCGCTGGGACTACGAGAAGAACCCGTCCTATCTGGACTTCGTGACCCCGCCGGAAGTGGTCAATGCGCTGTTCGCGCAGGATCCGCGTGCCGCCGCTGGCCAGAGCTACGCCGACACGCTGGCGCTGAGCGGCCTGAACATCAACGATTACATCAGCAACGGCCACAACCGCAAGGCATTCAAGAATGCCTGGCAGCCGCGTCTGGGTTTCTCGTATGACATCAATGCCGACGAGCAGCACGTGATCCACGGTGGTGCCGGTCGTTCCTACGACCGCGACCTGTTCGACTACCTGCAGCTGGAAACCACCAAGCTGGCCCTGCCGCAGCCGACGATCTACTTCCGCAATCCGGCAACCGGTCAGTGCTTCCAGGGCAACGCCGCGTGCTATGACTGGAACCCGAACCTGCTCAACGGTATCGGCAACCTCCAGAGCCTGGTCGGTTCGACCAGCAATGCCGGCCTGGAAGTCGACCTGCTGAACAACAATCTGAAGGTGCCCTACGCTGACCAGTTCAGCCTGGGCATGAGCAACCAGATCGGCGACTGGCTGACCGACGCCACCATCTCGCGCACGCTCACCTATGACGGCTTCGCCTTCACCCTGGGCAATCGCTACCCGACCGGCAACTTCTTCGACGATCCGCGTCTGTGCGGTGGCACCGAAGCCGGTCTGGGCCAGGCGTGGAGCTGCAACGTGCCGGGCTTCGGCAGCCTGATCATCGGCCAGCAGGGCATCAAGACCCGTGCTACCCAGATCCTGTTGTCGGCGCAGAAGCCGTTCACCCAGGAAAGCGGTTGGGGCACCTCCATCGCCTATACCTGGACCACCGCCCGCCACAACCGTGACATCAACGAGCACTACGCGTTCGACCGTGGCGTGATCGGTGACTACCCGACCATCCGCTCCAACGGCGCGCCGCGTCACCGTCTGGTGGTGACCGGTTCGTATGCGGGCTTCTGGGGCATCACCTTCGGTGGCAAGATCACCCTGGCCACCCCGACCGCGATCAACGACTGGTACGGCGTGCCGCAGGCCAATGGCTTCGACCTGCCGACCCCGATGGCGGCGGTTCCGGGTGGCAACGGCAAGTTCCTGCTGGGTGGCAAGATCTTCGGTTATCGCTCGGTCGACCTGCAGGCGACGAAGACGTTCAAGATGCCGGGCGATACCGAGCTGTATGCGCGTATCGACATCATCAACGTGTTCAACTTCGACAATTTCTCGAACTACAACTACTACAAGAATGGCAAGTTGACCGCGAGCTACAACGAGACCGGCGACATCGTCGGTACGCCGCGCCAGGTCAAGGCCGAAGTGGGCTTCCGCTTCTAAGCCCGGATGGATGCATGACCCCGATGCCGCCGCTCCGCCGGCGGCATCGGGCGCGTGAAAACAGCAATGGCCGGCCCTGTGCCGGTCCATTGCCCATGCCGCTGCCGGTCAGGGGGCATCGGCATGGGCAATGATCGCGGTGTCAAACCACGTTTTTCGTGGTTTTTTAAGAACGCACCTTGTAAACGATTTCAGATCATTGGACGGTATGCTTTCCCATCGATCAGACCACCGGAGAAATCGCGCCATGCAGGCACGTCATCTGTTGTCCGCCGCAGCGTTGAGCCTGGCCGTGGCCGCCTGCCAGCCGGCCCAGCAGGAGCCTGCCAAGCCGCGGCCGCCGGTGATCCTGATCGAGGCCGATGCACCGCCGCGGCCGATGAAACCTGAGCTGCCGCCGCTGTTCGATGACATCGAGCGCCGCACCTTCCAGTTCTTCTGGGATACCACCAACGAGATCAATGGCCTGACCCCGGACCGCTATCCGTCGCGGCCGTTCGCCAGCATCGCCTCGGTCGGCTTCGCACTGACCGCGTATCCGATCGGCATAGAGAACGGCTGGGTCAGCCGCAACCAGGCGATCGACCGCACCCTGACTACCCTGAAATTCTTCCGCGACGTGCCGATGGGCCCGCAGCGTACCGGCAAGGCGGGTTACAAGGGCTTCTATTACCACTTCCTGGACATGCAGGAAGGTCGTCGCTACGACAGCTGGGTCGAACTGTCCTCGGTGGATACCGCGCTGCTGATGATGGGGGTGCTGTTCGCGCAGTCGTACTACGACGGTGACGATCCGCGCGAGAAGGAAATCCGCCAGATCGCCGACACGTTGTACAAGAAGGTCGACTGGCCCTGGCTGCAGCAGCGTGCGCCGCTGATCTCGATGGGCTGGTTCCCCGAGAGCGGTTTCATCGACCACGACTGGATGGGCTACAACGAGGCGATGATGGTCTACATCCTTGCCCTGGGTTCGCCGACGCACCCGGTCAGCCCGGATGCGTGGACGGTGTGGACGCGCACCTATGACAACGACTGGGGGGTCTACCAGGGCCAGGAATACCTGTCCTTCGGCCCGCTGTTCGGCCACCAGTACAGCCACGTCTGGATCGACTTCCGCGACATCCAGGACGCCTACATGCGCGAGCGCGGCAGCACCTACTTCCTCAACAGCCGCTCGGCCGCACTTGCCCAGCGTGAGTACGCCATCGCCAACCCGATGCAGTGGAAGGATTACGGCGAGAACGTCTGGGGCCTGACCGCCAGCGATGGCCCGCAGAACACCACGCAGGAATACCGTGGCGAGCAGCGCCAGTTCCGCCATTACTCTTCGCGCGGCGCCGGCCTGCGCGAGAACTTCGATGACGGCACCATCGCTCCGACCGCCGCGATCGCGTCGGTGGTGTTCGCGCCGGAACAGGTGATCCCGGCCACGCTGGAGATGCACAAGCGCTACGGCGATTACATCTATTCCAGCTACGGCTTCCTGGATTCGTTCAATCCCAGCTTCAACTACGACATCCCGATCAAGACCGGCCGCGTGGTGCCGGATCGTGGCTGGGTCGCCAGCGACTACATCGCCATCGACCAGGGGCCGATCCTGACCATGATCGCCAACTATCGCAATGATTTCGTCTGGGAAGTGATGAAGAAGAACCCGTACATCCGCAAGGGCCTGGAGCGGGCGGGGTTCAGTGGTGGCTGGCTGGCGCCGGAAGGTTCGTTCCAGCCGCTGGAACTGCAGAAAGACGAAAAGGCCGCGGCGGCACGCGCGGTGGGTATCGCCGAATCACGCGCGGCTGCCGCGCAGGAACAGAAGAACAATGCCAACCGCAACACAGGCCAGGGCAAGTAACCCGATGCCGAACTGGATCGACCGTCTGCGCCGCTGGACACTGCCAGCCCTGGCCGCACTGGCCGTGGCCGGCTGCGCCCGCACCGAACCGGGCACCACCACTGTGCGCTTCTGGGCAATGGGCCGGGAAGCCGAGGTGGTCAGCGAACTGATCCATGAGTTCGAAGCCGAGAACCCGGGCATCAAGGTGGACGTGCAGAACATCCCGTGGACCGCTGCGCACGAAAAGCTGCTGACCGCGTTCGCCGCCGACGGCCTGCCGGACGTGTGCCAGCTCGGCAACACCTGGGTGCCGGAGTTCGCCGAGCTCGATGCGCTGACCCCGTTGCAGCCGTTCGTCGATCGCTCTGCCGTGGTCGATGAGAAGGACTATTTCCAGGGCATCTGGGACACCAACGTGATCCACGGCGAGCTGGTCGGCGTGCCGTGGTATGTCGATACGCGCCTGATCTACTACCGCAAGGACCTGCTGGCCAAGGCCGGCTACGACCACCCGCCGCGCACGTGGCAGGAGTGGGATGAGCAGATGGCGGCGATCAAGCGCATGCAGGGCCCGAACCGCTATGCGGTGCTGATGCCGATCAACGAGTTCGAGCAGCAGCTGTCGCTGGCACTGCAGCAGCCCGACCCGCTGCTGCGCGATGATGACACCCGCGGCAACTTCAGCAGCCCCGGCTTCCGCCGCACGCTGGCGTTCTACGCCAACATGTTCGAGCAGGGCTGGGCGCCGAAGATGTCCGAGACGCAGATCTCAAACGTCTGGGATGAGTTCTTCCGCGGCTTCAACGTCTTCTACATTTCCGGCCCATGGAACATCCGCGAGTTCAAGAAGCTGCAGCCGAAGGAACTGGAAGGGCAGTGGGGCACCGCAGCGCTGCCGGGGCCGGAAGGTCCGGGCGCGGGCATCGCCGGTGGCACCAGCCTGGTGATCTTCCGCAAGTCGCAGCAGAAGGAGGCGTCGTGGAAGCTGATCGAGTTCCTGTCGCGCCCGCAGATCCAGGCACGTTTCCATTCGATCATCGGCGACCTGCCGCCACGCCGCAGCACGTGGAGTGCGCCGTCGCTGGCCAACGATCCGCTGGCCGCAGCGTTCCGTGACCAGCTGGAGCGGGTCAAGCCGACGCCGAAGGTGCTCGAATGGGAGCGCATCGTGCAGGAAATGCGCATCGTCACCGAGAAGGTGGTGCGCGGTGGCCTGCCGCAGGACAAGGCCGTCGAAGAGCTCGACCAGCGCGTGGACAAGGTGCTGGCAAAGCGCCGCTGGATGCATGAACAACAACGCCTGCAGCAGCGCGTTCCGTCGCCGCAATCGAGCAGTGCCGTGGCCGCCGGGAGCGCGCAATGAAACGTACTTCACTCGCCGGCTGGATTTTCGCCGGTCCCTCGCTGATCGTGCTGGGCGTGTTCTTCGGCCTGCCGGTGGCTTCGGCGCTGGCGCTGAGCGTGACCGACTTCGACCTGTATGCTCTGGCTGACAGCAGCAACCTGCGCTTTGTCGGCCTCGGCAACTACATCGATCTGCTGCAGACACCGATGTTCTGGAAGTCGCTGTGGAATACCACTTACTTCGTGTTGATCGGTGTGCCCTTGTCGATCGGCGTGTCGCTGGGCGCGGCAATGCTGCTGAATGCGCCGGCCGCACGCTTCAAGGCGTTGTTCCGCACCGCGCTGTTCGCGCCGGTGGTGACCACGCTGGTGGCGGTGGCGGTGATCTGGCGCTACCTGTTCCATACCAGCTACGGCCTGGTGAACTACGGCCTGGGCCATCTGGGCATCAGCCCGATCGACTGGCTGGGCGATCCCAACTGGGCGATGCCGACCATCATGCTGTTCGCGGTGTGGAAGAACTTCGGCTACAACATGGTGATCTTCCTGGCCGGCCTGCAGGCGATCCCGCATGACCTGTACGAGGCCGCGCGCATCGACGGTGCCTCGCGCTGGAAGCAGTTCCTGCACATCACCCTGCCGATGCTCGGCCCGGTGCTGCTGGTGGTCGGCGTGATTACCGTGTCCGGCTACTTCCAGCTGTTCGCCGAACCCTACGTGATGACCCGCGGCGACCCACTGCAGAGCACCGTCAGCGTGCTGTATTTCATGTTCGAGGAAGGCTTCAAGTGGTGGAACCTGGGACGCGCCTCCGCCGTGGCGTTCCTGCTGTTCCTGATCATCCTGGCGGTGACCACCGTGATGCTGCGTTTCGGCCGCAAGAGGCAGTTGGTATGAGTCGCGAAATCGGCCAGTCGCGCTGGTACCCGTGGTTGATCAATGGTGCGTTGCTGGTGCTGGCCCTGGTCAGCCTGGCACCGCTGTTGTGGATGCTCTCGGTCTCGTTCATGCCGCAGGGCGAGGCCAGCCATTTCCCGCCGCCGCTGCTGCCTTCCAGCATCACCACGCACAACTACCATGAGCTGTTCGCGCGCACTGGCATGGGCGGCAACTTCGCCAACAGCCTGCTGGTGTCGCTCGGCATCACGGTCGGTTCGCTGCTGCTCAACACCATGGCCGGCTACGCGTTCGCCAAGCTCAACTTCGTCGGCCGCGAGCGCCTGTTCCAGGTGCTGATGGCGGCGCTGGTGATTCCGGCGCAGGTGGCGATGCTGCCGCTGTTCCTGCTGATGAAGCAGCTGGGCCTGGTCAACAGCTTCGGTGGCGTGATCGTGCCAGCGCTGGCCAGCGTGTTCGGCATCTTCCTGGTACGCCAGTACGCGCGTTCCATCCCGGACGAACTGCTGGAAGCGGCGCGCATCGACGGGGCAGGGGAGCTGCGCATCTTCTTCCAGATTGTGCTGCCGATGCTCAAGCCGGTGCTGGTGACCCTGGCGATCTTCACCTTCATGGGCGCATGGAACGATTTCATGTGGCCATTGATCGTGCTGACCGACCAGGAGCACTACACTTTGCCGGTGGCACTGGCCACCCTCTCGCGCGAGCACATCATGGACGTGGAAATGATGATGGCTGGCGCGGTGGTCACCGTGGTCCCGGTGCTGGCGCTGTTTCTGGTGCTGCAGCGGTACTACATCCAAGGTCTGTTGCTGGGGAGCGTCAAGGGATGAAGCGAGCGATCGCCGTTGGACTGGGCCTGTTGTGGACTTCCCGGGCGATCGCCGCACCTCCGGCGCTGCCGGCACCGAAGGTGCTGGACGACTTCGACGACATCGCAGCCTGGACGCTGGTGCTGTCCGATCAGGTCAGCGGTTCGCTGCGCCCGGTCAGTGGCGCCGGTGGTGGCCGCGCGCTGTGCCTGGACTATGACTTCCACGATGTCTCCGGCTACGTCGGCATCCGCCGCGCGCTGAACATCGAATACCCGGTCAATTACCGCTTCGGATTCCAGCTGCGTGGCGAATCGCCGGGCAACGACCTGCAGTTCAAGCTGATCGATGCCAGCGGCGACAACGTCTGGTGGGTCAACCGGCCCGGCTACAGCTTCCCCAAGGCGTGGACGCCGGTCGAGTACCGCCGCCGCCAGATCGACAAGGCGTGGGGTCCCTCGCCCGAGAAGGAGATGGCACGAAGCGCCGCCGTCGAGTTCACGATCTACAGCAAGGTCGGTGGCCGCGGCACGGTGTGCTTCGACAAGCTGACCCTGCAGGGCCTGCCGCCGCAGGATGATTCGGCGTTGGTGCCATCGGTGATTGCCGATACGGCCACCGCGCTGCAGGACCGTATGATCGACGGCAAGAGCGACACGTTCTGGATCAGCGGTGGCGTCAAGCAGCAGACCATCAGCCTGGACCTGCACAAGAGCCGCGAGATCGGCGGTGTAGTGATCGATTGGCTGCCGAACCTGGAAGCCAATCGCTACACCGTGCGGACGTCCGAGGATGGCCGGGACTGGCGCACTGTGCGCGAGGTGACCGGCGGTGCGGGGGGGCGCGATTGGCTGGCGCTGCCGGATACCGACGCGCGCTACGTGCGTTTCGATCTGCGCGATGGCCCGAACTGGCGCTATGGCATCCGTGACATCGCACTCAAGCCGCTGGCGTTCGCCGCCACGCCCAATGCCTTCCTGTCCTCGGTGGCCGCCGATCTGCCGCGTGGCTCGTTGCCGCGAGCCTATGTGGGCGAACAGCCGTACTGGACCCTGCTCGGCCTCGATGGTGGCCAGGAGCAGGCGCTGATCAGCGAAGATGGCGCGCTGGAGCCGGCCAAGGGCAGCTTCAGCATCGAGCCGTTCATCCGCCTGGACGGCAAGCTGCTGGACTGGTCGAAGGTCGCCATCACCCAGTCGCTGCAGGATCACTACCTGCCGATCGCCACCGTCGACTGGGTGCATGAGAAGGCCGGGCTTTCGGTGACCAGTTTCGTGCAGGGCACGCCCGAGCGCGCGCAGCTGATCGGCCGCTACCGGCTGAGCAATCCGGACAAGGTCGCCCACGAGTACACCCTGGCGCTGGCAATCCGTCCGTGGCAGGTCAACCCGCCCACCCAGTTCCTCAACACCGTCGGTGGTTTCAGCCGCATCGATGCACTGGAGGTGGGCGAACAGCTGGTTCGGGTCAACGGTGAGCCGCGCATCTATCCGCTGCAGGTGCCGGATGCGCGCTTTGCCAGTACGTTCGATGGCAAGCTCGATGCGATGCATCTGGAAAGCGGCAAGTACCCGGCCACGACCGCAGTGAAGGACAGCACCGGCATGGCGTCGGGTGCGCTGATGTACACGATCAAGCTCGAGCCCGGCCAGAGCCGCGAAGTGGCGGTGGTGCTGCCGCAGACCGGTGGCTGGGCGCCGCAGGCGCTGGACGTGGCCAGGGCGCAGGCGCAGGTGGCCGATCAATGGCGGCAGAAGCTGGGCGTGGTCTCGCTGCAGGTGCCGGCTGCGGGCCAGGCACTGGTCGATACCCTGCGCACGGCCGTCGCGCACATGCTGATCTCGCGGGTTGGCCCACGCCTGCAGCCGGGCACGCGCTCGTACGCGCGCAGCTGGATCCGCGATGGCGCGATGATTTCCGAGGGCCTGCTGCGCATGGGGCGCAGCGATGCCGTGCGTGACTACATCAACTGGTATGCGCCGTACCAGTTCGAGAACGGCAAGGTGCCGTGCTGCGTCGACGCGCGCGGCAGCGACCCGGTACCGGAGAACGACAGCCATGGCGAACTGATCTACAGCATTGCCGAGTATGGACGCTACACCGGCGACAGCACGTTCACCGAGCTGATGTGGCCGCACGTGCAGGGCGCCTACAACTACATGGAGCAGCTGCGCGCCAGCGAGCGCACCGAGGAGAACCGCGCACGCAATCCTGCCTTCTACGGCATGATGCCCGCCTCGATCAGCCACGAAGGCTATTCGGCCAAGCCGATGCATTCGTACTGGGATAATTTCTGGGCGTTGCGCGGCTACAAGGACGCGGCATCGCTGGCGGCCCAACTGGGCAAGGTCGAGGCGATGCAGATCGCCGGATCGCGTGACCAGTTCCGTGATGACCTGCAGGCCTCGCTGCTGTCGGCGATCCAGCAGCACGACATCGACTACCTGCCGGGCTCGGCCGAGCTGGGCGATTTCGATGCGACCTCGACCACCATCGCGCTGGCGCCGGGCGGCGAGCAGGGCCGACTGCCCCAACAGGCGCTGGAGGCGACCTTCGAGCGCTACTGGAAGGAGTTCGTGGCCCGCCGCGACGGCAAGCGTGAGTGGAAGGACTACACCCCGTACGAGTGGCGCAACGTGGCGGCGTTCGTACGCCTGGGCTGGCGTGACCGCGCCTGGCAGGCCACCGAGTTCTTCTTCAGGGACCGTGCGCCGCAGGCCTGGAACCAGTGGGCCGAGGTGGTCTCGCGCACGCCGCGCAAGCCGTTCTTCGTCGGTGACCTGCCGCACGCCTGGGTAGCCTCGGACTTCGTGCGCTCGGCCTTGGACATGTTCGCGTACAGCCGTGACATGGACGATGCGCTGGTGCTGGCCGCCGGCATTCCGAGCGCCTGGCTGCAGGGCGAGGGCATCGCCGTGCAGGGCCTGCGCACGCCGCAGGGCCAGCTCAACTACCGCCTGCAGCGCAGCGACAAGCAGCTGGTGCTGGAGGTGCAGCCGGGCCTGGTGCCACCGCTCGGTGGCGTGGTGTTGCCGTGGCCGTACGCCGGTGATCCGGGCGAGGCGACCATCAATGGCGAAGCGGCCGAATGGGTCAACAAGGAACTGCACGTGCACCAGCTGCCGGCGCGGGTCGAGATCGATGTACCGAGCGCGGTGCGCCGCGCCGAGCGCAAGGGGCAGTAACGATGAAGCAGCAGGGGGCAAGAGTGCGCACGATCGTGCGCGCCCTGGGGCTGGCCATTGCATTGGCACTGCCGGGCGCCGCGATGGCGGCCGATCCAGCCGCCGGGGCAGCGGCTGATGTCGCCAACGCGCCAGGCATGAGCATGGTCACCTTCAACCTGCATCATGACCGCGAGGACTGGCCACGCCGGCGCCGCACCATCCTGGCCGAACTCAAGCGCCTGCAGCCGGATGCGGTTGCCCTGCAGGAGGTGATCCAACGCCGCAACGTGCGAAACCAGGCGCAATGGCTGGCCAGCCAACTTGGTTACAGGTACGTGTTCGTGTCCACCGATGCGGTCGGCGCGCCCAAGCGCTACGGCAATGCGCTTCTGACCCGGCGGCCGATCCTTGCCCAGGGGGATCATCTGCTGCAGCCCCTGGACGACTACCGCACCGTGGCCCACCTGCGCATCGACGTCGATGGCACGCCGGTAAACGTCTACGCCACGCATCTGAACGAGCGCAGTGATGAGAGCGGACAACGCATCCGTCGCAGCCAGGTCGAGGACCTGCTGCGCTTCATCAGCGCGACGTCGGCGGGCGCGCCGGTGGTGATCGCAGGTGACTTCAATGCACTGGTGGATGCCGGCGATCTGAGCGAGCTCCGCAGCCACTACGGCGACAGTTACGGCAGCGTGCACGTCAACACCGATCTGTCCGGGGTCAGTACGCTCAACCGCCACTATTACCAGGCGCCGTCGCGGATCGACCACATCTTCTTCCAGCAGGACGAGATGGTCGCGCGCGAGGCGAAGATCCTGTTCGACCAGCCCGACGACAGCGGTCGCTGGGCCTCGGACCACTACGGCGTGTGGACCCGCCTGCAGTTCGCGCCGAAACCCTGACGGGACACGCTTGGGTAGGTGCCAACCTTGGTTGGCACGGGCGTGTCCGCGTGCTCTCGATCAACGGCGCCAACCAAGGTTGACCTCTACCAAAGCGGTGGCCGTGCGCGGGTTGTGCCCTGGTGGGTGCCAACCTTGGTTGGCACGGAGGTGTCCGCTGGCGACCGACCCACGGCGCCGACCAAGGTCGGCCTCTACCAGTGCGCTGTGCGTGCATCAGGTGGGTGCCAACCTTGGTTGGCACGGTTCGGCCCGAAGCGCAAACAAAAACGGCGGGGATCATTGATCCCCGCCGTTTCGCTTTCACGCTATCAAGGAGCGATCAGTTCGCCGGCGGCGTGCGCTTGGCGGCCTCTTCGTCTTCTTCATCAGCCTTGGCTTCTGCAGCCTGGGCTGCAGCGTCAGCATGGCCATCGGCGACCGGATCGATCGACGGCGTCACCACCGCATCAGCGCTCGGGGCGGCGGCTTCGATCGGTGCGGCTTCGACCGCCACCGGAGCGACCGGCTGTTCCACGATCGGCGCAGTCTCGACGATCGGCGTGGCTTCAACGGCCGGGGCGGCCTCCACCACCGGGGCACTCTCACTGGCCACCGGCTTGGTTTCAACCACCGGGGTTGCTTCAACCACCTGCGGCTTCGATTCCACGACCGGCGCGGCCTCGACTGCGACCGGCTTCGCTTCGATCACCGGAGCGGCTTCAACCACCGCGGCCGTTTCAGCCACAACCGGCTTTGCTTCGATGGCCGGCGCAGCAGCGTCCAGCGCCGGTGCGACGTCGGCGACCGGTGCGGCAACGGCCACCGGCTGTGCCGGGGTAGCTGCGTCGATGGCATCGAGCATGCTGGTCTGCACCGGCGAGGACACGGCTTCGGTCTTCGCCGCAGCTGCGACCGGGGCCTGCACTTCAGCCACGACCGGGGCGGCGGCTTCGACCACGGCGCTGCTCACCACCGCGACCGGCGCGGCGACAACGGCGGCGGAAGCACGGGCCGGCTTCTCGGCGTCGACAGCGGCGGGTTCGACTTCGTCATCGAAGTCGAACTCCGGCTGCGAACGCGTGGGCTGCACAGCCGCGACCGGCGCAATGCCGGCAGTGCTGTCGATGTTCGGCTCGGCGCTGTCGGCGTCATCACCGTCATCACCCTCGTCCTGGTCATCACCCAGGGCGTCGCTGCCGGCGGCGTTCTCGGCGCCACCGCGGCGACGACGACGGCCACCACGACGGCCACGGCGACGGCGGGTTGCGCCTTCGCCAGCCTGCTCGCCATTGGCGTCGGTTGCAGCCTCTTCACCGGCAACTGCAACCACGTCGGTCGCACTGGCCGCATTGGCAGCGGTGTCGACCGGTGCGGCCGCTTCCACCGGGGCGACCGGGGCGACCGGGGCGGTGGCTTCCTGCGCGTTCACCCCATTGGCGGCGACGGCCGTAGCGGCTACGGCTGCAGCTGCGGTCACGGCTTCGGCAGGTGCTTCGGCGGCATTGCGCTGCGGCTTCTCGGCCGGCTTGTCACCGTCCTGCTGCTGCGGGCGCGGCTGCTTGGGCTGCTTCAGCTTCGGCTGCTGCTGGTTCTGGCCCTGCTGCTCGTTGCGCGGCTTGTTCTGCTGCTGCGGCGGCTGCTGGCCATCCTTGTGCTGCGGCTCCTTCTGCTTGCCCTGCTGCGGCTGCTGCTGCGCATTGCCATTGTTGCCGTTGCGGCCGTCCTTGCGCTGCTCGCCGCGGTCCTTGCGGTTGCCGCCATCCTTCTGCTGCTGCGCGTTGCCATTGCCACGATTGTCGTCGCGACGGTCCTTGCGGTCCTTGTTGCGATCCTTGTTGCGGTCCTTGCGACCGCCGTCCTGCTGCTGGCGTGCAGCCGGGGCGGCCGGTGCCGGCGCGGGCGCCGGTTCGCCACCGAACACGCGCTTGAGCCAACCGATCACGCCGCCCGCCGGGGCCGGCGCAACAGGCGCTGCAGCGACCGGGGCCGGAGCGGCCGCGGCCGGCTCCACTTCCTCGCGCACCGGGGCCGGGGAAGTGTGCTTGACCTGGGTCACCGCCGGCGGCGGGATGTTCAGCTGGCCCTTGGTCAGCGCGTGCACCGGCAGCTTGCGCGGGGTGCCGCGCTGGTAGCTGGGCTTGCTGCTTTCTTCACCCAGCTCGTTCTCGCGCAGGCGGGTCACGGTGTAGTGCGGGGTGTGCAGCTGCTCGTCGGCGACGATCACGATCGGCGCCTCGTGGCGCTGTTCGATCTCGCGCAGGGCGCTGCGCTTCTCGTTCAGCAGGTAATTGGCGATCTCCACCGGGGCCTGCACCAGCACCTGCCCGGTGTTCTCCTTCATCGCATGCTCTTCAGCCACGCGGATGATCGACAGCGACAGCGACTCGACGCTGCGCATGCGGCCGTGGCCGTCACAACGCGGGCAGACGATCTGGCTGGACTCGCCCAGGCTCGGGCGCAGGCGCTGGCGGCTCATTTCCAGCAGGCCGAAGCGCGAGATGCGGCCGACCTGCACGCGCGCGCGGTCGTACTTCAGCGCGTTGGCGAGGCGGTTCTCGACTTCGCGCTGGTGCTTGTTGGAGGCCATGTCGATGAAGTCGATCACCACCAGGCCGCCCAGGTCACGCAGGCGCAGCTGGCGGGCCACTTCCTCGGCCGCTTCCAGGTTGGTCTGGAACGCGGTGTCCTCGATATCGCTGCCCTTGGTGGCACGCGAGGAGTTCACGTCGACCGCGGTCAGCGCTTCAGTCTGGTCGACCACGATCGAGCCGCCCGACGGCAGGCGCACGTTGCGCTCGTAGGCGCCTTCGATCTGCGATTCGATCTGGAAGCGGTTGAACAGCGGAATGTCGTCCTTGTAGTGCTTGAGCTTGCGCAGGGTCTGCGGCATCACCTGCTGCATGAATTCGCGGGCGTGCTCGTACATCTCCTCGGTGTCCACCAGGATCTCGCCGATGTCGGCGCGCAGGTAGTCACGCAGGGCGCGCACGATCAGGCGCGATTCCTGGTAGATCAGGAACGGGGCGGGCTTGCTCAGTGCCGCTTCGGCAATGGCGCGCCAGACATTGAGCAGGTAGTCCAGGTCCCACTGCAGCTCTTCCGCATCGCGGCCGACGCCGGCGGTACGGATGATCACGCCCATGTCGTCGGGGATGTTCAGCTTGTCCAGGGCGTCCTTCAGCGCGGCCCGGTCTTCGCCTTCGATGCGGCGCGACACGCCGCCGGCGCTGGGCGAGTTCGGCATCAGCACCATGTAGCGGCCGGCCAGCGAAATGAACGTGGTCAGGGCGGCGCCCTTGTTGCCACGCTCTTCCTTGTCGACCTGGACGACGATCTCCTGGCCTTCCTTCAGCAGCTCGCGGATGCCGGCCTTGTTGTGGTCGACACCGGCCTGGAAGTAGTCGCGGGAGATTTCCTTCAGCGGCAGGAAGCCATGGCGGCCACCGCCGTACTCGACGAAGGCCGCTTCCAGCGAGGGCTCGATGCGGAAGATCCGGCCCTTGTAGATGTTGGACTTCTTCTGTTCCTTCGACGGCTGTTCGATGTCGATGTCATACAACGACTGGCCATCCACGATGGCAACACGCAGCTCTTCAGCCTGCGTGGCGTTGATCAGCATTCGCTTCATTGTTGCGTTCCTCGCAAGCGGCTACCGCGCGGAACGCCATGGGGTTTCGCCTCTGGACACGGCTCGCCGCCCATTCGCGCAAGCGCGGGGAGGGCGGCTTGGGTTTCCAGCGCTACGACACCACGGCAGGCCGCGGGAGCGCTTCACTCTTATGGTTTTTGGGTGTTGCAGGGCCGCAGGCAGCTGTCAGCCAGGCTGGAGCGCCACGCGGGACATGTTCAGCACGGTTGCGTGTCAGGCATCCGGCGATGGCCGGGAAGGCCGGTGAGCCGCTAACATGGCCGCCCCGCGGGCGGTGGTCGCGCACTGTGCCGGATTCGTCGGAAGCTGGGCTTCTGGCCCTGAGTAACTTCCAACGAAATCAATCCCTTATCTCGCCCCCCGAGTGTAACAGAATAAACAGCCTGATGACCGCCCAAGACCCCACCAAGCCCGCTGGCGACAAGCCTTCCGTGCGCATGATCACCGTTCCCGCCGACCGCGCCGGCCAGCGCCTGGACAACTTCCTGCTCGGCCAGCTGAAGGGGGCCCCGCGCAGCCTGGTCTACAAGCTGGTGCGCAGTGGCCAGGTGCGGGTCAACGGTGGCCGCGCCAAGGCCGAGCGCAAGCTGGAGGCGGGCGACGAAGTGCGCGTGCCGCCGGTTCGTCTCACTGAAGAGGGAGACAAGGTGGGTCCCCCGGAGGCATTCATGCGCCGGCTGGAGCAGGCCATCGTCTTCGAGGACGCGCGCCTGCTGGCCCTGAACAAGCCCACCGGCGTGGCCAGCCACGGCGGCAGCGGCATCAGCTTCGGCGCCATCGAGACCCTGCGCGCGCTGCGCCCGGGGCAGACCCTGGAGCTGGTCCACCGGCTGGATCGCGACACCTCGGGCCTGCTGATCGTGGCCAAGAAGCGCTCGGCGCTGAGCGAACTGCAGGCGCTGCTGCGTGAAGACCACGGCGCCGGCATCCGCAAGCGCTACCTGACCCTGCTGGCCGGGCGCATGCCCGACGGGGTGATGACGGTCGATGCGCCGCTGCATGTCGGCCTGCGCCAGGGCGGCGAGCGCCATGTGCAGGTCAACGCGATCGGCAAGGAATCGATCAGCCACTTCCGGGTGCTGGAGCGCCGCGGCGGCCATTCCTATTGCGAGGTGCGCATCGAGACCGGCCGTACCCACCAGATCCGCGTGCATGCCCAGCACCTGGGTCATCCGGTGGCCGGCGACGATAAATACGGCGATCCGGCGGTCAACAAGCGGCTTCGTGAGCAGATCGGGCTGAAGCGTCTGTTCCTGCACGCGGCCTCGCTGGAGTTCGCGCTGGACGATGGCAAGAGCCCGTATGTGCTGAACGCGCCGCTGGCCGATGAGCTGGTCGAGGCGCTGGATCGCCTCCGCTGACAATGGCCGGGTAGCGCCGGGCCATGCCCGGCCGCTACCTTGTTCGGGTAGATCCACGCCATGCGTGGATGCACCCTTCTGGGCCGTTCACCACTTGAACAGCACCAGGCTGATCGCCAGGGTGCCCATGCCGGCCACCAGGCCATATACCGTCTCGTGGCCCTTGGCATAGCGCTTGGCTGCCGGCAGCAGTTCGTCCAGCGCCAGGAACACCATCACGCCGGCGATCAGTCCGAACACCCAGCCGAAGGTGGCGTGCGACAGTGATCCGGACAGCAGCCAGTAGCCCAGCGCCGCGCCGACCGGTTCGGCCAGACCCGACAGCAGGCTGGCGCTGAACGCATAGAACTTGTTCTGGGTGGCGAAGTACACCGGCACCGCGATCGCGATGCCCTCGGGAATATTGTGGATGGCGATGGCGAAGGCCAGCGGCATGCCCACCGACGGACTTTCCAGCGTAGCGAAGAAGGTCGCCAGGCCTTCCGGGAAATTGTGCGCGGTGATCGCCACCGAGGTCAGCAGCGCGACCCGCTTCAGGTACTCGCGACTGTTTTCGCGGAACGCAGGGTCCTGCTTGTCCAGGCTGTCATGCGGGTTGGGAATGAAGTGGTCGATCAGCACGATCACGATCACGCCGGCCAGGAAGGCCAAGGTGCCGTAGGTGAAGCCGGTGCGCTCGCCATAGGCCAGGGCGAACGATGCGATGGACTTGTTGAGGATTTCCGATAGCGACACGTAGACCATCGCGCCGCCGGCGAAGGCCAGGCCGAACGCCAGCAGGCGCGGATTGGGGCGGCGCGAGAACAGCACCAGCAGGCTGCCGATGGCAGTGGCCAGACCGGCCGCGAGGGTGACCGCCAGTGCGATCCAGACATTTTCGGGGGGAATCTGCAGCATGTACCGACGCGGTCCTGGTCAACAGACAGCCGCCCCGGATGAGCCCGGGGCGGGGGAGGGCGAGGCGGGCGTCGGCTGGCCTCGTCGGGGCGCGCGCGATCAGCCGCCGCGGCGCAGGCGTTCTTCGATGGCGAAGCACTGATCGGGCTTCGGCTGCGGCGGGTTGAAGCTGACCGGCACCTGGATGGTGGCCGGCACGGCAGCGCCGTTGCGGGTGGCAGCCTTGAACTGCCAGCCCTGAACGGCCGTTTTGGCCAGTTCGTCCAGCTGCGGGTTGCCGGCGCCGGTCAACAGGGCGACCTCGCTTGGCTTGCCGTCGGTGCCGATGGTCACCTTGAAGGTGCTGGTGCCGCCTACGCCCATGCAGGCCAGTTCAAGCGGGTACTGCGGTGGCGGCGTCTTCACCGCGGCTACTTCGGTCGGCGGCGGCGGCGGTGGTGCCGGCGGTTCCGACGGGCCACAGCCGGCCAGGCCGGTCGCAGCAATCAGGGACAGGCTCAGCAAGCGTACGTTCATGGCAGTTGCTCCGTCAGGGCCGAAGTCTTCGCAGCGCAGATGAAGTCGTTCTCGCTCAGGCCGCCCACGTCGTGGGTGGAAAAGCGCACCACAGCGCGGTCGTAGTGCACGCCCAGGTCCGGATGGTGGTCCTCGCGGTGGGCAATCCAGGCCAGCGCGTTCACGAAGGCCATGGTGGCGTAGTAATCCTTGAAGCGGAAGGTGCGCGTCAGGGCCTGTCCGCCCTCGCTCAGCTCCCAGCCGGGAATCTGCGGCAGCAGTTCGGCCAGGCGGGCTTCGCCGAGCTTGTGGTCGCTGCCTTTGCGCGGCACGCAACGGGCCTGGGCCAGTGGAATCAGGTCGGCCATGGGAATCTCCACCTCGTGTTGACTGAACAATGCGCCGGACGGTGTATAAATCGAATGAGCGGCTGACGCTTACTTGGCTAGAATAGCCTGATGATCCAGATCTCCGACACTGCCCAGACCCATTTCCGCAAGCTGATCGAACGCGAGGGCGTGCCCGGCATGGGTGTGCGCTTGAGCGCGGTCGATCCCGGCACCCCGCGCGCCGACGCCCGGCTGGAGTTCGCCGAACCGACCGACCTGCTCGGCGACGAGTGGGCGGTGGACTGCGATGGTTTCACGCTCTACGTTGATGCCGGCAGCGTCGGTTGGCTCGATGGCGCCGAGATCGACATCGTCGCCGGCAGTGCCGGTACCCAGCAGCTGACCATCAAGGCGCCGCGCATCAAGGGCGAAGCGCCCGGCGATGCCGCCTCGCTGGTCGAGCGCGTGCACTGGGTGGTGGAAAACGAAATCAATCCGCAGCTGGCCTCTCATGGCGGCAAGGTGGCCGTGCAGGAAGTTTCGGCCGAAGGCGTGGTGCTGCTGCGCTTCGGTGGCGGTTGCCAGGGCTGCGGCATGGCCGACGTGACCCTCAAGCAGGGCATTGAAAAGACCCTGATGGGCCGCGTGCCGGGCGTGACCGCCGTGCGCGACGCGACCGACCACGACAGTGGCCACGCGCCGTATATCCCTCGCGGCAACGCCGCCTGATCGCTGACGCGTGCCTCTGACCCGGGCCGAGCAGTTCATCGACCTGCTGCTGGCCCGCCAGCAGCCCAGGGCCGTCCTGGAGAAAACCACGCGCCTGCCGTACGGCTGGGCGCTGTGGCTGCGCTCGCTCGGTCCGTTGCCGCGGCCGCTGCACGCCAGCGAGTTGATCGCGGTGCTGCTGCCGCGTCCGCTGCCGGGGCCACCCGGGCAGTTGCCCCGGTTGTCACCCTGGCAAGCGTTGCGCCGTCTGTTCTGGCAGGACTGGGATGCTGCGCCGCGCGACCAGCGCTGGATGCGCTGGGTCTCGGCCTTGGCCAGTGCGCTGCTGCATCTGCTGTTCTTCATGCTGCTGCTATGGGTGGCAGTGATCCGCACCTCGGCGCCGGAAGAACAAGGCGCCGAGGGCGAGCGCGTGCAGGTGGAGTTCGTCGGTCGCGCTACCCAGGAGGGCGGTGGCGATCAGCCAGGTGCGGAAGCGGCGGCCGCTGCACCGCCGGGCCAGGTTGCAGCTGGCCAGAACGCAGGGGCCGCAACGGCGCCTGAGCCGCGTCCGGCGTCCGCGTCGGCAGCTGCGTCCGCACCCGCTCCGGCTGCAGTGGCCAGCGTGCCACCGCCGCCCGCCGAATCCGAGCCGGCGCCGGTCGCGGCACCGCCGCCGTCTCCGGTGCAGGCCACCGAAGTAGCCGAGGCCAGTGCGGATTTCGTGGTGCCGCCTGTCAGCGTGCCGCGCACGGAGATCAGCATCGTGCCGCGCGACACGGTACCGACGGTGCGCGAGCGCAGCGTGCAGCCGGTGCAGGCGCCGCCGGCCCCTGCCGCACTGCGTGCGCCGGAGATCGCGGTGCGGACGCCGCAGCTGCGTGACATCCCGGTGCAGGAGCGTGAAATCAGTACGGTCGATGCACCGGCGATATCGCAGCCGCTGCGCACGGCCGATGTACAGGTCCGTGTGCCGCAGCGCGATGTGCAGGTGCGCGAGCGCGAAGTGCAGGCCGTGGTCGATCCGCAGGTACGGATGGCTGCTGTGGCCGGGCGCGAGCCGACCGTGCGTGCGCCGGCAGGCCGTGACCTGCAGGTGCGCGAGCGCGAAGTTGCGTCGGCACCCGCGGCGGCGCCTTCAACGTCCAGTGGCAGCGCGCCAGCGGCAACGCCGGCGTCTGCGGCCAGTAGCACTGCAACCCAGGCCAACAGCAGCACGCCACGGCCATCCGCCTCCAGCACGACACCGGCCCAGGCCGGCGCGCGTCCGGCTTCCAACCCGGGCAACTGGGCTACGCCTGCCAAGGGCGACGACTGGGGCGCGTCGAGCCGCAACCACGACGGCGCCAGCAGGGGCGCAAGCCAGGCCAGTGCCGCCGGCAAGGGCAATGGCCTGTTCAATGCCGACGGCAGCGTGCGCGTGCCGGGGCAGGAAGGTGGCGGTCACGCCGAACGTGGTGCCCCCGGGGGCGCCAACGATGGCTGGAGCAAGGAGCGCATCGCGCAGTCTGGCACCTGGTTGAAGCGACCGCCGTACGACTACACGCCGACCTCATTCGACAAGTACTGGGTGCCGCAGGAATCACTGCTGGCCGAATGGGTGCGCAAGGGCATCAAGTCGATGGAGATTCCGTTGCCGGGCACCGGTACGAAGATCTCCTGCGTGATCTCGATCCTGCAGGCGGGTGGCGGCTGCGGCCTCACCAATCCGAACATGCATGACCAGCCGGCGGTGGCACGGCCGCCGCCGGACGTTCCGTTCAAGAAAGAGCTGCAGGAAGATAACGGGAGCCGGTAGGCAAGGGGCGCGCCACGCCCTGGCCGGCGCGCGCTTGGGTAGGTGCCGACGTTGATTGGCACAGAAGCGCCGACCGAGGTCGGCCTCTACCAAGGCACCAGCGCATGCCGACCAAGGTCGGCCTCTACCAGGGCATTGCCCTACGCGCTCTGCGACAGGAACACCCAGAACGGCACGTCGCGGCCGACCCAGTCGCGGCTGGCTTCGTCGATCACGTCCAGCAACGTGTCGAAATCCTTCTGTGTGGAGGCGCGCAACGTATCCACGTCGGCCAGGAACAGCGCGTAACCGTCGGCCGGCAGCCATTGCAGATCACGCAGGTTGTCCGACAGTGCATCCCAGTTGCCGCCGAAGCCAGCCGGGAAATCCAGCTGCGCCGCCAGCCGGGCGAGCAGGGTGCGCTTGTCGGCCACGCCTTCCAGATCGATGCGGATCACCTTCAGTCCGGCATCGCGCATCGCTGCGGCCAGTGCGTCGATGTCGTCGCTGTCGATGGCGTAGACGCCGGCATTGTTGATGTCATGCAGGCCGAGGCCGAAATCATCGTGGCTCATCACTGCGCTCCCTGGGCTGGTACGGTGAAGCTGCGGAACGATGCGTAGTGGTCGTCGGTGTAGTACCACGCCTCCGGCGGATCGCCGCCGGTGACGATGCGGCGCGTGCCACGGGTGTGCGCGCCGGGGGTGTCCACGGTGTATTCGCGGTAGTAACCGCGCGGACGCTGCGGCAGCTGCTGTTCGCGGTTGCCGAAAGTGCTGCCATCCTGGCGGTGCGGGAACGGCCCGCCGCGCTGGATCAGCGCGATCGTCTGCAGGGCTTCGGCGGGCAGGAAGGCGGGCAGACCGTTGCCCTTGCCGGGCGTGGCCGTGGCCGGTGCGCGCGCGGCAGGCGCCCCCTGCAGGTCCGGCGCGAACTGCGGCGCCGGCGGGCGCTGCATGAAATGGTTGACGACCAGGCCGAGCAGCAGCAGGGCGATGGCGGTGATCAGCAGCCGGGGGTTGCGCATGGGCAAGGAAACGGGCGAGGGTGGTGCTCGCACTGTAGCGCCTGCGCGCTGCACGGTGCATGAGGACGGCGCTGCGTCACCGCTGCGTAACAATTGCCGTCGTGCTCACCGGCAGGACGCAATTTCCTTTACATCCCCCTTGGTAATCTGGCGGTCTGTCCCCATCATTCACCGCGCAACGCCCGACACCGTCGGGTGCCCTCGCAATCAGGAGATGCATCATGGCCTATACCCTGCCCAAGCTGTCCTACGCCTACGACGCGCTGGAACCGCATATCGATGCGGCGACGATGGAAATCCATCACACCAAGCATCACCAGACCTACATCAACAACGTCAACGCGGCGCTGGAAGGCACCGAGTACGCTGACCTGCCGGTCGAAGAACTGGTGAAGAAGCTCAAGTCGCTGCCGGAGAACCTGCAGGGTCCGGTGCGCAACAACGGTGGCGGCCATGCCAACCACTCGCTGTTCTGGACCGTGATGGCACCGAACGCGGGCGGTAACCCGGTGGGCGACGTGGCCAAGGCCATCGACAAGGACCTGGGCGGCTTCGACAAGTTCAAGGACGCCTTCACCAAGGCAGCGCTGACCCGTTTCGGCAGCGGCTGGGCCTGGCTGAGCGTGACTCCGGACAAGAAGGTGGTGGTCGAGAGCACCGGGAACCAGGACAGCCCGCTGATGGAAGGCAACACCCCCATCCTCGGCCTGGACGTGTGGGAACACGCGTACTACCTGAAGTACCAGAACCGCCGCCCGGAATACATCGGCGCGTTCTTCAACGTCATCGACTGGAACGAAGTCGAGCGCCGTTACCAGGAAGCGATTGCCTGATCTCGTTGGCTAGATGAAATGAAAAGGCCGGGGGAGACCCCGGCCTTTTTGTTTTCCGCATTGGTAGTGCCGGCCGCTGGCCGGCAGCCCTGGAATGCCGGCCAGTGGCCGGCACTACCTATTCGGCCGTGGCCGTATCGCCCTGCAGGCGCAGGGTGGCCATTACGCCCAGACGCAGGCCCGGCAGGTCACCGTCGGCCGGCAGCAGGATCGGCTGCTGGCGGATGCCGCCGAAGTGCTTGACCTGGAACAGCACGTCCAGGCCATGACCACTGGCGCCACCGCCGCTGGCCGCCGGCGGCTCGGGGCGGCCGCCCGGATTGCGCCGGGCCGGCTGGAACCCCGGGGTGCTGCGCACGAGCTCGACGGTGGTTGCCGAGAAATCACCGGCGATCAGGCTGGGCATGCCCTCGGCGGTGGCGCCTATCCAGGTCATCAGGTCGCTGGTCTGGTGCTGGCGGGCAGTGGCCTCGTCCGGGTCCGGGCGCAGCCGTGCCACATAGATGTTGACCAGCGCCTGGCCCAGCTTCAGCCGCATCATGCCGGCGGCGCTGAAGGTTCCGGGTGGGTGCAGCAGGGTTACGCCATCCTCGCTGACCGGCAGCCGGGTCAGCATCGCGTTGCCGTGCCGCAACGGCTGGCTGGGCGGATCGGCGGTAACGAAGTCGCAGCTGTAGCGCAGCCGGCTGGCCAGCCAGCAGGCCGGATTGCGGCCCTGCTGCTGCAGCACCTGCTGTACGGAGATCACGTCCGGCTGCAGCTCGGTGAGCAGGTGCGCCACCTGTTCGCGGCGCTGCTTCCACTGCGCATCATCGCGGCTTGGCAGTTCCAGCGCGGCCACGGTCAGCTGCCGGGGCTCGGCCTCACCGCTGGCGGCGGCCGGTGCCTGCGGCCGCGCCTGTGCCTGCAACGCCAGCAGCAGCACGAGACAGCTGAGCAGGAGACGGGCGTGGGCGAGGGGGTGCATAACGATAAGTTTACGCTTTTGTCGTGCAGGTGCCGTGACTTCCGGCATGTAGTAACGTTGCCTGCCATGGATTGGCACCGTTGTCATGCAGCCCTGCAGCGTGCTTCGCAAGCCCCGCTTCCGGTAACCTTGCGCCTTTCGCTTTGCAGGATTGCCTTACAGGATGAGCCACGACGCAGTTGCCCCCATCGCCGGCCAGGGAAAGATGCCGCGCCAGATCCCGTACATCATCGGCAATGAGGCCTGCGAGCGGTTCAGTTTCTACGGGATGCGCAACATCCTGGTGCAGTTCCTGATCACCTCGCTGCTGCTGCAGGAAATCACTGCGGAAGGCCGTGCCGGTGAAGCCAAGGACATCATGCACAGCTTCATGATCGGCGTGTATTTCTTCCCGCTGCTCGGAGGCTGGCTGGCCGACAGGTTCTTCGGCAAGTACCACACCATTCTCTGGTTCAGCCTGGTCTACTGTGCCGGCCATCTGTGCCTGGCGCTGTTCGAGAACAGCCGCGAGGGCTTCTTCCTCGGCCTGGGCCTGATCGCGCTGGGTGCCGGTGGCATCAAGCCGCTGGTGGCCTCGTTCATGGGCGACCAGTTCGACCAGAGCAACAAGCACCTGGCCAAGATCGTTTTCGACGCCTTCTACTGGATCATCAACTTCGGCTCGCTGTTCGCCTCGCTGCTGATCCCGCTGGTGCTGAAGAACTGGGGCCCGCAGTGGGCGTTCGGCATCCCGGGCATCCTGATGTTCATCGCCACCTTCGTGTTCTGGCTGGGCCGCAAGCGCTACGTGCTGGTGCCGCTCCCGCCGAAGGACCCGCATTCGTTCGCCAACGTGGTGCGTACCGCGCTGACCACGCGCGTGGCCGGCCAGGGCCGTCCGGGCCTGGTGATCGCCGTACTCGGCCTGGTCCTGGCAGTGGCCTCGTTCGGCCTGGTTGGCTCGCTGGGCATCGTCATCTGCCTGTGCCTGGCGCTGGTGTCGATCCTGGCCGGTATTGGCGGTGGCACCTGGATGCAGCTCGATCGCGCCCGTGGCCTGCACCCGACCGAAGCCGTGGAAGGTGTACGCTCCGTGCTGCGCGTGCTGGTGATCTTCGCGCTGACCACGCCGTTCTTCTCGCTGTTTGACCAGAAGGCCTCGACCTGGGTCCTGCAGGGCCAGCAGATGCAGATGCCGAGCTGGTTCACCGCCTCGCAGATGCAGGCGCTGAACCCGCTGCTGGTGATGATCCTGATTCCGTTCAACAACCTGGTGCTGTACCCGGCCCTGCGCCGCTTCGGCTTCGAGCCGACCGCGCTGCGCCGCATGACCGCCGGCATCGCCTTCAGTGGCCTGGCCTGGATCGTGGTCGGCGGCATCCAGGTGGTGATGGACGGTGGCAATGCCATGTCGATCTTCTGGCAGATGCTGCCGTATGCGCTGCTGACCTTCGGTGAGGTGCTGGTCTCGGCCACCGGCCTGGAGTTCGCCTACAGCCAGGCGCCGCAGGCGATGAAGGGCGTGGTGATGAGCTTCTGGAACCTGACCACCACCATCGGCAACCTGTGGGTGCTGCTGTCCAACGCTGCTGTGCGCAACGATGCGGTGACCCACAAGATCGCCAGTACGGGCCTGAGCGAGGCGGCATTCCTGATGTTCTTCTTCGCCGGTTTCGCCTTCGTTGCGGCGTTGGCCTTCGGTTGGTACGCGAAACGCTATCGTATGGTCGACAACTACCGTAGCGCCTGAGCCTGACATGACCCCCGTCAATCTGCTGTTGATCGCCATCACCGCCCTCCTGTCGTGGATGGCGTTCAACAACCGCAAGCTGGCCGACCGCCTGATCCTGTGGCCGCCGGCCATCGACCGTCACCGCCAGTACGACCGGCTGGTGACCTATGGCTTCATCCACGCCGACTGGTCGCACCTGATCTTCAACATGATCACCCTGTTCTTCTTCGGGGGATTCATCGAGAGCGTGATGGTGCAGCTGACCGGCAGCTACCTGACCTATCCGGCGTTCTACATCGGTGCGCTGCTGGTCTCGATCCTGCCCAGCTACCTGAAGAACCAGAAGAACCCGAACTACCTCAGCCTGGGCGCGTCCGGTGCGGTGTCGGCGGTGTTGTTCGCCTTCATCCTGATCAAGCCGTGGTCGATCATCCTGGTGTTCTTCATCCCGGCACCGGCCATTGTCTATGCCGCGTTCTACGTGGGCTACAGCATCTGGATGGACAAGCGCGGTGGTGATCGCATCAACCACAGCGCCCACCTGGCGGGCGCGGCGTTCGGTGTGATCTTCATGCTGGCCATGCAGCCGAGCATCTTCACCCACTTCCTGCGCGAGCTTTCCAACCCGACCTTCCGCCTCGGCGGCGGTTGAGGGGGCTGGGGTCGGATCCACTGGATCCGCCCCCGGGGGCAGGGACCCGCTCCTGGTCAGGCGCGGGTCTGCTGGCCGTAGGTGTCCAGCAGGCGGGCGAATACCTCTTCGCCGATGCGCTGGAAATCCTGATCTTCGGTCTGCCCTTCCACCGCCAGCTGCAGCAGGCCCTCCAGCAGGGCGCGGTCGGTGTCGGAATGGGAATCGCTGGGGTGCATCGGAGCCTCCGCGGTGGTGCGCATGATCAACGGTCGCAAGGGCCGTGCCAGCATGGCCGTACCCCTCCACAGGTGATAGCGGCCGTCCTCGCTCCAGCTTGAGGGTCGAAAACTGACGTGAATGGATTGGACTTGCCCCTGTTCAGGCTTCACGCGATCATGGCGCCCGGCTGCGCACCATCCACGCAGTCGCCGCAGGAGACAGTTCCATGGCTTCGGTCACGCCCCCCGGTCTGGCCTATGAGGTCGAACACGACCTGGCCAACCATCGCTTCACCGCCCGTGTGCGCGGACAGCTGGCGGTGCTCGATTACCAGATCAAACGCAGGCGCATGGTCATCACCCACACCGAGGTACCCGAGCCGATTGCCGGCCGTGGCATCGCAGGTGAGCTGACCCGCGTGGCACTGCGCTTTGCCCGCGAGCAGAAGTACAAGGTGGTGCCGGCATGTTCCTACGCCGAGGCCTTCCTGCAGCGGCACGAGGAGTACCACGACCTGCTCGCTGGCTGAATGCCAGCGGGCCACGCTTCAGCCATGGCAGGCGATGATGTACAAACATGAACAGGGGATCCCGATGAAGATTGGAAACAACCGGCCATTGCACGGCAGCGTGCTGGCCGGCGTGGTGGGCGTGCTGTTGCTGGCCGGTTGCCAGCGTGAAAGCGAGCCGGCACCGGCGACCGACGCGGCTCCCGCCGCCGAGGCCACTGCCGCAGGTGAAACGCCGGCCACGGAAGCGCCGCTGGACCTGCGCGACGTGATCGAGAACAACGAGCGCGAAGTGGTGGGCATCAGCTACCCGGCCGGCATCGATCGCTACCCGGGCCTGGCGCGCGCGCTGCAGAACTACGCAACCAGCGCACGCAGCGACCTGCAGCAGGCACTGGACGGGCTCGGCAATGACAAGCCGACCATGCCCTACGAACTGTCGTTGAGCTTCGAAAAGCTGCTGGAAACGCCGCAGCTGGTGGTGGTCAGTGCCGATGGCAGCCGCTATACCGGTGGCGCCCACGGCGAGCCGCTGGTGGCGCGTTTCGTGTGGCTGCCGGCGCAGCAACAGATGCTCAGTGCCGACAAGCTGGTGGCCGATGCCAAGGGCTGGAAGGCGATCAGTGATTTCGTCGCCGACCAGCTGCGCGAACGCGTGGCCACCCGCCTCAGTGGCGAGGACATGGACCCGGCCCAGCTGCAGGAATCGCTGCGTAACGCATCGCGCATGATTGCCGACGGTACCGGCCCCCAGGCCGACAATTTCAGCCAGTTCCAGCCGCTGACCAACGACAAGGGGCAGATCACCGCGCTGCGCTTTGTTTTCCCGCCGTACCAGGTGGGTCCATACTCGGACGGCACCCAGACCGCCGACGTACCGGCGGCGGTGCTGTTGCCGCACGTGGCCAAGGACTACGTGGAGCTGTTCGCACGCGGTTGACCGCAGTCGAGGAGGTGGCGTGGATACAGGGTTGCAGGAGCGGGTCGCCGGCCTGCTGCAGGAAGCCGGGGTCCGCATCGGCGGCACCC
Source organism: Stenotrophomonas sp. YJH_SMC_120 (assembly GCF_059368675.1). NCBI lineage: Bacteria > Pseudomonadati > Pseudomonadota > Gammaproteobacteria > Lysobacterales > Lysobacteraceae > Stenotrophomonas > Stenotrophomonas sp. YJH_SMC_120. Next base: position 103,366 of record NZ_JCAFRY010000004.1, on the reverse strand, counting down.
AGCCACAGGACATCCAGGTGCATGACCCGCGCTTTTTCGCGCGGGTCATGGCGCACGGCTCGCTCGGCCTCGGCGAGAGCTACATGGACGGTTGGTGGGATGCCAACGTCCTCGATGAATTCCTTGTCCACCTGATGCAGGCACACCTGGATGAACGGGTGCACGGTTGGCGCGAAGTGGCCGATGCGCTGAAGGCGCGCCTGTTCAACCTGCAGGTCGGGCAGGGCAGCTACGAAGTGGGCCGCCGCCACTACGATCTTGGCAACGACCTCTACCAGGCCATGCTCGGCCAACGCCTGGTGTACAGCTGCGGCTACTGGCGCAATGCCGGTGATCTCGATGCCGCGCAGGAGGCCAAGCTGGACCTGGTCTGCCGCAAGCTGGGGCTGCGCCCCGGGCAGCGTGTGCTGGACATCGGATGTGGCTGGGGTGAAGCCCTGAAGTTCGCAGCAGAGCGCTACGGCGTCAGCGGCGTCGGCGTGACCATTTCGCAGGAACAGGCCGGGTTCGCACGCGAACTGTGCGCCGGCCTGCCGATCGAGATCCGCTTGCAGGACTATCGCGAATTGGATGAGCCGTTCGATGCGATCTTCTCGATCGGCATGTTCGAGCATGTCGGCGACAAGAACTACGCCAGTTTCTTCGAGGTGGCCAGGCGCTGCCTGTCTTCGCGCGGGTTGCTGCTGCTGCACACCATCGGCACCAACATCTCGCGGCATCGCACCGATCCGTGGATCGCGCGCTACATCTTCCCCAATTCAATGCTGCCGTCGGCGGTGCAGATCAGCAAGGCGTTCGAAGGGCGCTTCGTGCTGGAGGACTGGCACAACTTCGGCACCGACTACGACCTCACCCTGCAGGCTTGGCGACGCAACGTGGAAGCGGCGTGGCCGCAGCTGGACGCGCGCTACGACGAGCATTTCCGCCGCATGTGGCGGTTCTACCTGGCCGGATCGATGGCCACCTTCCGCTGCCGGCACGCGCAGCTGTGGCAGCTGGTGCTGTCGCCGGAAGGCGTGCCGGGCGGGTACGTGGCGCCGCGCTGAAGCCAGCGCGGGGCGGAAACCCCGGGGTCAGATCCCTTTTCTCAGAAAAGGGCTCTGACCCCAACCACAACGAAAAACCGCCCGGTTTCCCGGGCGGTTTTTCGTTTCAGGCTACTGCGCGGGCGATCAGTTGCCGGCGCCGGTCAGGCCACGCTTTTCCAGCAGCGGTTCGATCTGCGGCTCGTGGCCGGCGAAATCGCGGAACAGCTGCATCGCGTCGACGCTGCCGCCCTTGGACAGCAGGGTGGCGCGGAAGTGGTCGCCGTTCTTGCGGCTCAGGCCGCCGTTGTCCTTGAACCACTTCTGGGTGTTGGCGTCGAGCACTTCCGACCAGATATAGGCGTAGTAACCGGCCGAATAGCCGCCCATGATGTGGCTGAAGTACGGGGTCTTGTAGCGCGGCGGCACCGGCGCGTAGTAGATGCCGTCCTTCTCCAGCGCGGCGCGCTCGAAGGCCATCACGTCCTTGGCGGCCGGCACCTGGTCGGCGCCGATCTGGTGCCAGCGCTGGTCCAGCATGGCCGCACCCAGGTACTCGGTGGTAGCGAAGCCCTGGTTGAACTTGGCTGCCGCCAGCACCTTGTCCAGCAGTGCCTGCGGCATCGCCGAACCATTCTGGTAGTGCTTGGCGTAGTTCTTCAGGATGACCGGGTTGTCGGCCCACATCTCGTTGACCTGCGAGGGGAACTCGACGAAGTCACGCGGCACCGAGGTGCCCGAGAAGTACGGGTACTTCACGTTGGAGAACATGCCGTGCAGGGCGTGGCCGAACTCGTGGAACGTGGTGTTCACCTCGTCCCAGGTCAGCAGGGTCGGCTGGCCGGCCGGCGGCTTCGGAATGTTCAGGTGATTGGCGACCACCGGCTTGAAGCCGGTCAGCTTGGACTGCGAGACGTAGGAGTTCATCCACGCGCCACCGCGCTTGGAGGCGCGTGCATACGGGTCGAAGATGAAGATCGCCAGCTGGCTGCCGTCGGCGTCGAACACGTCGTAGACGGTGACGTCATCGTGGTAGACCGGCAGGTCGGTGCGCTGCTTGAAGGTCAGGCCGAATTCCTGGCCCGCGGCGTAGAACACGCCGTTCTCCAGCACGTTCTTCATTTCGAAGTACGGCTTCAGCTGCGACTCGTCGAAGTTGTACTTGGCCTGACGCACCTTCTCGCTGTAGAAGGCCCAGTCCCACGGTTCCAGCTTGAACGTCGGCTTGCCAGCGGCCTTCTGTTCCTGGTCGATCATCGCCTGCAGGTCGGCGGCTTCACGCTTGGCGTTGGCCACCGCGGCCGGGGCCAGCTTGCCCAGCATCGCGTTGACCGCTTCGGGGGTCTTGGCGGTCTGGTTGGTCAGGTTGTAGGCGGCGAAGTTCGGGAAGCCCATCAGCTTGGCCTTGTCGGCGCGCAGCTGCATGATGCGCGAGACCAGCGCGGTGTTGTCGAACTCACCGCCGCGGCTGCCGCGGCTCACCGATGCTTCGTAGATCTTCTGGCGCAGGGCGCGGTTGGCCAGGTTGGTCAGCGGCGGCTGGCCGGTGGTGTTGAGCAGGGTGATCACGTACTTGCCGTCCTGGCCGCGGGCCTTGGCGGCTTCGGCGGCGGCGGCGATCTGCTCCTTGGACAGGCCGTCCAGTTCCTTGACGTCGTCGACGGTGATCGCCGAAGCGTTCACCTCCGACTGCACGTTCTGGCTGAACTTGGTCCCCAGGTTGGCCAGCTCGGCGTTCATCTCCTTCAGCTTGGCCTTGTCGGCGTCGGACAGCTTGGCGCCTGCGCGCACGTAGTTGTCGTAGTACTTCTCGACCAGGCGCACGCCTTCGGCGTCCAGGCCCAGCTGGCTGCGGGTGTCATACAGCGCCTGGATGCGGGCGAACAGCTTGCCGTTCAGCGCGATCGCATCGCTGTGCGCGGCGAACTTCGCCGAGTAGTCGGCCTGCAGCTTCTTGCGGGTGTCGTTGGTGTCGGCACCGACCAGGCTGAAGAACACGGTGGTCGCGCGGTCGAGGACATCACCGCTCTTTTCCAGGGCGATGATGGTGTTGTCGAAGGTCGGCTTGGCCTTGTTGTTGGCGATGGCCTCCACTTCCTTCAGCTGCTGCGCCATGCCGGCGTCGAAGGCCGGGGCGAAGTCGCTGTCCTTGATCTTGTCGAACTGCGGGAAGTGCAGCGGCAGCGGGCTTTCGGCGAAGAACGGATTGGCCTGCTGGGCGGTGCTGCTGGCGGCCGGGGTGGCGGCGCCGGCCGAGAAGGCGGGCAGGGCAAGGCCGAGGGACATGGCCACGGCAAGGGCAAGGCGGGTGGTCAAGGCAGGAACTCCGGTAAGGCAAACAAGGGCCCGAGGGTAACCCGGCCGGCGGCGCCCGCACTTGTGTCAAAAGGCATGTTGCCGCGGCCGGGCGCGGGTACCATGCATTCACCGCCCACGGTTCACCGCCATGACCACTGCCTACGATTTCAGCTTCCGCGACCTCGACGGCCAGCCACAGGCCCTCGCCGGGTACCGGGGTCACCCGCTGTTGCTGGTCAATGTCGCCAGCCGCTGTTGCTTCACACCGCAGTACACCGGGCTGGAACAGCTGTGGAAGGAATATCGCGAGCGTGGCCTGGTGGTGATCGGCTTCCCATGCAACCAGTTCGGCGCGCAGGAGCCGGGGGACGCCGCGCAGATCCGCCAGTTCTGTTCGCTGGATTATCCGGTCAGCTTCCCGCTTTCGGAGAAGATCGAGGTCAACGGCGAGGGGGCTGATCCGTTGTGGGCATGGCTTTCACACGAGAAGCGCGGCCTGCTGGGTAGCGCCCGCATCAAGTGGAATTTCAGCAAGTTCCTGGTCGATCGCCAGGGGCGGGTGGCTGCGCGCTTTGCGCCAACCACCAGGCCGGAACAGCTGCGCAGCGCGATCGAAGCGCTGCTGTGAAGGGGGTAGTGCCGGCCGCTGGCCGGCAATCCCGGAGCGCACGGAGAGCCGGCCAGCGGCCGGCACTGCCGTTGCAGATCATTTCTCGACGAACGCGCGCTCGAACACGTAGTGACCCGGCTGGCCGATGCGCGGCGAGACCTGGAAGCCGCGGGCATCGAGCACGCTGCGCAGATCAGCCAGCATCTGCGGGCTGCCGCAGATCATCGCGCGGTCGTTTTCCGGGCTCAGCTCCGGCAGGCCGAGGGTGCGCTGCATCTGGCCGCTTTCCATCAGCTGGGTCAGGCGGCCCTGGTTGGCGAACGGCTCGCGGGTGACGGCCGGGTAGTACAGCAGCTTGTCGCCGATCATCTCGCCCAGGAACTCGTGCTCACGCAGTTCCTTCTCGAAGTAATCGCGGTAGGCCAGATCCTTCTCGTAGCGCACGCCGTGGCAGAGGATCACCTTCTCGAAACGCTCGTAAGTTTCCGGGTCCTTGATGACCGACAGCCACGGCGCCATGCCGGTGCCCGTGCCCAGCAGGTACAGGTTCCTGCCCGGGTGCAGGTCGCTGATCAGCAGGGTGCCGGTGGGCTTCTTGCCGACCAGCACCTTGTCGCCCGGCTTGATGTGCTGCAGGCGCGAGGTCAGCGGGCCGTCCTGCACCTTGATGCTGAAGAACTCCAGGTGCTCTTCCCAGTTGGCGCTGGCGATGGAATAGGCGCGCAGCAGCGGCCGTGCCTCGGTTTCCAGGCCGATCATCACGAACTGGCCGTTCTCGAAGCGGAAGCCGCTGTCGCGGGTAGTGGTGAAACTGAAGTAGGCATCGGTCCAGTGACGGACCTCAAGCACCGTTTCGGCGCCGAAAGCGGAGGACATGGGCGTATCTATCGGAAGTCGTCGGGGTTGATTCTATCTCAAATGAGATGGGTTCTCATTGGGCGGAACGAGAGGCGTTCTCAGCGGTAACCCGCCGCCTGCAGCTCGAACAGCTCGGCGTACCGTCCTCCCTGGGCCATCAGCTGCGCATGGGTGCCGCTGGCCTCGATGCGGCCATCGGCCAGCACCAGGATGCGATCGGCCATGCGTACCGAAGAGAAACGGTGGGAAATCAGCACTGCCGTACGATTATCCGCCAGCTCCCTGAACCGCTGGAACACTTCGAACTCACTGCGCGCGTCCAGCGCTGCCGTTGGCTCATCCAGGATCATCACCTGCGCATTGCGCATCCACGCGCGGGCAATGGCGATCTTCTGCCACTGGCCACCGGACAGGTCCACGCCCTGCTTGAAGCGGCGCCCGATCAGCTGGTCGTAGCCGCCGGGCAGGTCGTCGATCACTTCCTCGGCCATGCCTCGTCGCGCGGCATCGGCGATGCGTGCCTGGTCGTCCATCGCCTCGACCTGGCCGACGCCGATGTTCTCGCCGGCGCTGAGGTTGTAGCGCACGAAGTCCTGGAAGATCACCCCGAGGTTGGCGCGCAGGTCGTCCAGGTCGTAGTCGCGCAGGTCGCGGCCGTCGAGCAGGATGCGGCCTTCGTCGGGCTCGTACAGCCGTGCCAGCAGTTTCACCAGCGTGGTCTTGCCCGCGCCGTTCTCGCCGACCAGGGCCAGCACTTCGCCGGCCTGCAGCTGGAAATCGAGGTGGCGCACCGCCCACTGTTCGGCATCGGGATAGCGGAAACCGACGTTCTCGAACACGAAACCCTGCTGGATCGGCTGCGGCACGCGCACCGCACCTTCGCGCGAGTGGATTTCCGGCTCGATCTGGAAGAACGAGAACAGGTCGTCCAGGTACAGTGCCTGGCTGGCCACCTGCGAGAAGCCGATCAGCAGGCCTTCCAGCAGCTGGCGCAGGCGCAGGAAGCTGCCGGCGAGGAAGGTCAGGTCGCCGATCGAAAAGTCGCCGCGTACCGTACGCCAGGCAATGTAGGCGTAGGCGGTGTAATACCCCAGCGTGCCCAGCGCGGCCAGCAGCGTGCCCCAGAACGCGCGGCGCCGGGCCAGTGCACGGTTGGCCTGGAACAGCGCCACCGACAGCCGCCGGTAGCGTTCCACCAGGAAGCGGTGCAGGTTGTAGATCTTCACTTCCTTGGCCGTTTCCACGCTGGCACCGAGCTGGCGCAGGTAGTCGAGCTGGCGGCGCTCGGGCGTCCACTGGAAGTTGAGGCTGTAGCCGGCCGCGTTGAAGTGCGATTCGCCGATGAAGGCCGGCACCAGTGCCAGCGCCAGCAGCAGGATCAGCCACGGCGCGTAGACCAGCAGGCCGACAGCGAGGCTGGCCACGGTGATCGCGTCCTGGACCTGGCCGAACAGCTGGCTCATCAGGTTCATCCGGCCCATGGTCTGGCGCCGCGCACGGTCCAGCTTGTCCTGCAGGTCCGGGTCCTCGAAGTCCTCCAGATCCAGCGTCGCCGCGTGTTCCATCAGCCGGATGCTGGTGACGTTGGCGAACAGCTCGGAGAGCAGGGCATCGGCGTAGCTGACCAGCCGGCCGAGCAGGTCCGAGGCGATGGCCAGGCCGAATTCCAGCGCCAGCAGGCCCAGCAGCGGATTCAGCACGCCGCTGGACAGCGCTTCGCCCAGCGGCGGGAAGCCCGCGTCGTGCTGGCTCAGGTGCAGGGCGCTGTCGATGATCAGCTTGCCGACGTACAGCATCGCCACCGGCAGCAGCGCGCGGATCAGGCGCAGCCCCAGGCTGGCCAGGGTGAGCGCGGGACTGGTCTTCCAGACCATGCGCAGGAACGGCGGCAGGTTGCGCATCGCCCTGAAGCGCTGGCGCAGGCTGGGTTTCTTTGCGGCGTCAGCGCCAGCGGTGGGGGGGGCAGGCATGCGCGTATTGTGCGCGCCTGATACGTGCAGAGGGGGTCAGTGCAGGCGTGTGGCTGGCGCCGGGGTCAGATCCCTTTGCGCGGCAAAGGGCTCTGACTCTCCCGCATCCACGCGTAGCGTGGATCTACCGTGTCGACCAAGGTCGACACCTACCAGCAGCTCCAGTGAATTGTCGAAGGCGGGGTGGGTCAGGCCGGCAGCGGCGGCAGCAGGCCCGCACCCAGCCGGTTCCAGGCGTTGATCACCGCAATTCCCATGCTCAGGTCACTGATGCCCTTCTCATCGAAGTGCGGCGCCAATGCATCGAACGCCGCCTGCGACGGCGCGCCGTCGGTCAGCCGGGTCAGTGCCTCGGCCCAACCCAGCACCGCGCGCTCGCGTTCGTCGAAGAAGCGGCTCTCGTGCCATGCCGGCAGCGTGTCCAGCTTGCGCGGCTCGATGCCACCCTTGCGCAGCGCCGTGCCGTGCATGTCCATGCAGTAGCCGCAGCCGTTGAGCTGTGACACGCGCAGGAACACCAGTTCCATCAGGGTCGGATCGATCGAGCTGTCATGCACCGCCTGGCTGGTGGCCAGCAGGCCCTTGAAGGCCTCGGCGGCCAGGCGGGTGTAGGGGACGCGGGGAGAAGTGTGATTGGACATCGGGGGCTCCACGGCGGCCACGATGGCCGCCTTTCACTACCAGGACGCCGCAGCGTCGCCGCGCGTGACAACCTTCGGCAACTTTTCCGGATTCAACACGCTGTAGACATTGGCGATGCGGCCGTCGACCACTTCGATGGTGGTGACCGAGTGCAGGCGCTCGCCGTGGAAGCGCAGGATCGCCGGTTCGCCGTTGACATAGCCCAGCTGCGCCGGATGCGCCGCGCTGCGGCGGGCGATGGCCCAGAACAGGCGGCCGATGCGCTCGGCGCCCCGCAGCGGGCGGATCGCGGCGGTAACCACGCCGCCACCGTCGGAGACCAGCAGCGCGTTGGCGTGCAGCAGGGCCTGGATCGCCTCGCTGTCGCCGCGCTGCGAGGCGTCCATGAAGCGCGCCAGCAGCTGCCGGTGCTGGCTGGCATCGGCGTTGAAGCGCGGCCGTCCGGCGTGCAGGCGCTGCCGGGCACGGTGTACCAGTTGCCGGCAGTTGGCTTCGCTGTGGCCGATCAGCTCGGCGATTTCGCGGTAGTCGTGGTCAAAGGCCTCCTTCAGCAGGAACGCGGCGCGTTCCTCGGGGCCGAGCTGTTCGAGCAGGGTCAGGAAGGCGACCGAGACGTCGTCGGCCAGCGCATGCAGCTGCGCCGGGCCGGGCGCCGGGTCGGGCTCCAGGGTGACCGCCAGCGGCTCGGCCAGCCATGGGCCGACGTAGTGCACGCGCTCGCGCTTGGCCGCGCGCAGCCGGTCCAGGCCGAGCCGGGTGGTGGTGGTGACCAGCCAGGCTTCGGGGTCGCGGACGGCCGCCGGGTCGGCGCCGGACCAGCGCAGCCAGGCATCCTGGAGCACATCTTCGGCGTCGGCGCGGCTGCCAAGCAGGCGGTAGGCCAGGGCCATCAGGCGCGGGCGGTGGGTCTGGAAAGCGGTTTCGGCGTTCATGTGGGCAAGGACGCCGCAGTGGCGCGTGGCGTGACAGAGCGTCGGGGGAATCTTGCCGGCCAGCGGCCGGCACTACCACCCCGGGGCCGGGGGAGGGGGTAAAATGGGCGGATTACCCCCGCCAGCCTCGAGCAAGCGAGCAAGACGTGACATCGATCAAGCAGGAAGACCTCATCCAGTCCATCGCCGACGCGCTGCAGTACATCTCGTACTACCACCCGGTCGACTACATCAAGAACCTCGCCGCCGCTTACGAGCGCGAGGAGTCGCCGGCCGCGAAGGAAGCGATGGCCCAGATCCTGATCAATTCGCGGATGTGCGCCGAAGGCCACCGTCCGATCTGCCAGGACACCGGCATCGTCACCGTGTTCCTGGAAATCGGCATGGACGTGCGCTGGGACGACGCCACCATGGGCGTGGAAGACATGGCCAATGAAGGCGTGCGCCGTGCCTACATGCACCCGGACAACAAGCTGCGCGCTTCGGTGCTGGCTGATCCGGCCGGCAAGCGCATCAACACCAAGGACAACACCCCGGGCGTGGTCAACGTCAAGGTGGTGCCGGGCAACAAGGTCGACGTGATCGTCGCCGCCAAGGGCGGTGGTTCGGAAGCGAAGACCAAGTTCGCCATGCTCAACCCGTCCGACTCGATCGTCGACTGGGTGCTGAAGACCGTGCCGACCATGGGCGCCGGCTGGTGCCCGCCGGGCATGCTCGGCATCGGCATCGGTGGCACCGCCGAGAAGGCGATGCTGCTGGCCAAGGAAGCGCTGATGGAGCCGATCGACATCACCGAGCTGCAGGCCCGTGGTGCGTCCAACCGCATCGAAGAGCTGCGCCTGGAGCTGTACGAGAAGGTCAACGCGCTGGGCATCGGTGCGCAGGGCCTGGGTGGCCTGACCACCGTGCTCGACATCAAGATCAACGACTACCCGACCCACGCGGCCAACCTGCCGGTGGCGATGATCCCGAACTGCGCGGCCACCCGCCATGCGCACTTCACCCTCGATGGCAGCGGCCCGGTGATGCTGGACCCGCCGTCGCTGGAAGACTGGCCGAAGCTGACCTACGACGCATCCAAGGGCACCCGCGTGGACCTGGACACGATCACGCCGGAAGACGTGGCCAGCTGGAAGCCGGGCCAGACCCTGCTGCTCAACGGCAAGCTGCTGACCGGCCGCGATGCCGCGCACAAGCGCATGGTCGACATGCTCAACAAGGGCGAGGAACTGCCGGTTGATCTGAAGGGCCGCTTCATCTACTACGTTGGCCCGGTCGATCCGGTGCGCGACGAAGTGGTGGGCCCGGCCGGCCCGACCACCGCCACCCGCATGGACAAATTCACCGAGCAGGTGCTGGCACAGACCGGCCTGCTGGGCATGGTCGGCAAAGCCGAGCGCGGCCCGGCCGCGATCGAGGCGATCAAGAAGCACAAGTCGGCCTACCTGATGGCCGTCGGTGGCTCGGCCTACCTGGTGTCCAAGGCGATCAAGGCCGCCAAGGTGGTTGGTTTCGCTGACCTGGGCATGGAGGCGATCTACGAGTTCACCGTGCAGGACATGCCGGTGACCGTGGCAGTCGACTCCACCGGTGAATCGGTGCACAAGACCGGCCCGCGCGAATGGCAGGCCCGCATCGGCAAGATTCCGGTGGTGGTGGAGTAACTCCCCGCACGCTTCGGTCCAGACAACGGCGCCCGTGTGGCGCCGTTGTTGTATCCGGGGGGAGGATTAACGCGCCTGTAGCCCTTGCTCTGCTACGGTCGGCACACCCTCGCACAGGACGTGTCCATGGCCCTGCATCGATTCATCGTGGTAGGCATGCTGCTGGCGCTGGCCGGCTGCAACACCCCAGCGTCGTACGAAGGCGCGGATTTCCCTGCATCGGCGCAGTGCCGCGTGCAGTGCCAGGCCGGCTATCGCAGCTGCATGGCGCAGAATGACTCTCTCGGCAGCCGCCAGAGCAATTGCGAGCAGCGGATGGTGCCGGCGCCGGACAAGCGCTGCAAGGACGTGGACAACCCCGACCTGCGCCATGCCTGCGAACTGAAGACGCATGACTGTACGATGCGCGCGCCGATGATGTCCTGTGGCGAACGCCGGGATTCCTGCATGAGCAGCTGCGGCTGAGCAACGATCGTGCGCGCGGGCGCATAATCGGCTGATCCACCTGTACAGGATCTTCTGCATGAGCACCACGCTGTATGGTTCGACCAGTACCGCCGCGCTGGTGGTGCACTGGCTGCTGATCGAGCTGGGCATCGAGCATGAACTGGTGCTGCTGGATTTCGACGCGCGCGAGCACAAGTCGGCGGGGTACCTGGCGCTGAATCCGGCCGGTGTGGTGCCGACACTGCTGATCGATGGCCTGGTACTGACCGAAGCGGCGGCCATTGCGTTGTACCTGGCTGATCGCCATCCGGACGCCAACCTGCTGCCCGCGCTGGGCACGCCGCAGCGCGCCGATGCCTACCGCTGGATGTTCTGGTGTGCCAATACGCTGCAGCCGGCCTATCGAGCCTGGTTCTATCCACACGAAATGGCGGGCGAGGCGAACATCGAGGCCAGCCGCGGGATGGCACGGCAGCGCCTGGAAGCGGCCTGGCAGCATGTGGCCGCGCACCTGCATGCACATGGCCCCTGCCTGCTGGGCGCCACGCCCTGCGTGGTCGACTACATGCTGGTGATGCTGATGCGCTGGTCGCGCAACATGCCCAGGCCCACCGACACCTGGCCGGTACTGAAGGCGCACGCCACGTTGATGAAGGCGCGCCCGGCGTTCGCCGAGGTGTACCGCCGCGAAGGCATCACCGACTGGCTGTAAGCCAGCCGGGGAGGAGGGCGTCCGGGTAGAAGAGGGCGCTGGGGTAGAGTCGACTGTCAGTCGACTATCGCACGCAGTGCGGGCTTTTCCGCGGAGGCATATGAAGGGTGGGGAGGAAGTCGACTGACAGTCGACTTTGCCAACAGACTTCGCCGCCCCGTGGCCAAGGCGAGGCGGTGCGGGTTACAGGATCTCCAGCACTGTTTCCGGTGGACGGCACAGGCGTGTGCCCTTGTCCGTGCGCACCACGGGGCGGTTGATCAGTCGCGGGTGTTCGGCCATCGCGGCCAGCAGCGTGGCCTCGTCCGCACCTTCCAGGCGCAGTTCGGCGAACTGCGCCTCCTTGCTGCGCACCAGATCACGTGCGCTCAATCCTGATTCGGCCAGCACCTGGCGCAGCGTGGGCACGTCCGGCGGGCTGCCCAGGTAGTCGACCACCACCGGCTCGAAGCCGGCATCACGTATCAGCTTCAATGCGCCGCGCGAGTTGCTGCAGGCCGGGTTGTGCCAGATCGTCACGGGCATCAGAACCACTCCAGCAGCGACACGCCCACGCCCACGTAGGTGGCCTTGTGGTTGTAGTCGATCAGGCTTTCGCCGTAACCGTCGAACACCTGCACATGCCCGCGCAGCAGGTTGCTGATCGGGAAGCCGTAATCCAGCTGCAGGGCACCGTGCGAGCGGCTGCCGGTGCGCAGCGAATGGCGCGCCATCAGCGAGACTTCGTGGCCGTTGCGGTTCCAGGTCAGGGTCGCATCACCGCGGCCCATGTAATCCTCGATGTCCGGGTTGTTGTCGTCGCTGCGGGTCTCGGGAATGCGGTACCAGGGGCGCAGCACCAGCGCCCAGTTCTCGCTGTCCAGGCCGATGTTGAGCATCACCCGGTTCCAGCTGCGCGAAAGCGGGTCGGCGCGGCCGTTGGATTGGTGGTTCAGCGCGATGCCGGTCATGCGCCCGCGCCAGCCACCGATCGAGTAGCCGTTGCGGAACACCATCATCACTTCCGGCTCGTAATTGGTTTCGCGGAACGGGCGCGAATCCTCGCCGTTGTAGGCCTGCCAGCGCGAGCTCTGGGTGTAGCCGGCCCAGATGTCGCCGTTGTCGCCGAACAGGTTCTCGGCGATCTTGGTCTTGAAACTGATCTGGAACTTCAGCTCGGCACTGTCCAGCACCTGCGGCGTGGTGACCGTGTTGGCCGGGTTCGGCGAATGCGGCGTGGTGTTGCGATCGCTGGTCCAGAACGCCGGCAGCAGGTACACCGGCTTGTAGGCGCGCAGCTGGAAGGGGCCCAGCTTGGAGTCCTCGGCCAGTTCCCAGCGGCTGTCCAGCAGCGAACCGCGGCCAGCATTGGCCAGTGCGCTGTCAGGGGCTGCTGGACGGAACAGATCGCTGACCCGCTCGCGCAGCTTCTCTTCGCCCTGGCTCACGCGTGCAGTCTGGCGTTCTTCGCGACGGGCCTGCGCGGCCGCCTCGGCCGCAGCGTCGGCCTCGGCAGTGGCCTGCGGGGTACGGCCGAACTGGCGGTCATAACAGGCCAGGCGGGCAGCATCGGTGGTAATCGCCGCGCACGCGGCCGGCGAGGCTTCGGCGCTGGGCGCGAACTCCTGCGCGGCCAGCGGCGCACTGGCCAGGGCCAGCGCCAGCGGCGCGAGACGGGGAAGCAGCGGAGACAGGGTCATTGCAGCAGGCCCTTAGGTGAATACGGGAATCGCACAGTGTGGCGGCTGCACCGGTTCACGGCCAGCCCCCCACGGTTTATGCACGGGCACCGCGTGCGCGCGGCGTGAAGGCAGTGCGGGTTACAGGAACCAGGCGAAGGCGAACAGGCCGAGCATCGCGATCACCACGGCCAGTTTCAGCGCCAAGCCGAGCAGGATACCGAGCCAGGTGGCCAGGCCTACCTTGGTCGAGCGCCCCAGTTCGCGGGTGTGCCAGTACTCGCCGGCCAGGGCGCCGATCAGGGGGCCTGCAAAGAGGCCGATCGGCATGAAGAACAGGCCGACGATGCTGCCGACGAACGTACCCCACAGCGCCTTGCGGCTGGCACCGACCCGCTGCGCACCCACCACCGTGGCCAGCACGTCCACCAGCAGCGAGAGGACGGTCAGTACGCCCAGCGCGACCAGGGTCGGCCAGCCGACGTGGGTGAAGCCGTCCGCCCAGGCCGCCAGCAGCAGTCCGATGAACACCAGCGGGATGCCGGGCAGGGCCGGCAGGATGATTCCGGCGATGCCGACAAGGACAAAAATGACCGCTAGCAGATATAAGATGAATGAGAGTCCCATGCTGTCCCGTATGGTCGCCGTTTTGGGGTTGACAGTGAAAGATTTTGCCAGTTGCTTTTTCGTTTTGGGCGGGTTAAGTTGCAGTCGCTGAGCTTGGCAAGGTCACCGTGGATCGTGGCCTGATGAAGCAAGATCTTCCCGATCCGCTGCATCGATGCACCTCGCTTCCCCCTTGCTTGTCAGCCGCCCACCAGGCGTTTCCAACAACAAGAGAGAGTCACCAGGGAGTTAGTGAGATGTCTGATCGCGAGACCGGTACCGTCAAGTGGTTCAACGATGCAAAGGGCTTCGGCTTCATCAGCCGTGAAAACGGCGAAGACGTGTTCGTGCACTTCCGTGCCATCCAGACCCAGGGCTTCAAGAGCCTGAAGGAAGGCCAGAAGGTCACCTTCACCGTCGTGCAGGGCCAGAAGGGCCTGCAGGCCGACGCCGTGCAGCCGACCTGATCGCGCTGCAAGCCGTCACATGAAAAAGGCCCGCGCAAGCGGGCCTTTTTCTTTGCCGCCGGCCCGGCGCAGGTCAGCGCAGGATGACCTTGCCGTTGACCACGCGCACGTAGGTGTTTTCGCGGATGCCGCCGAGGTCGCGCTGGTTGACCACGATGGTGCGGCCATCGTCCATGCGTACGCTGATGTCGTAGGTATCACTGGTCACGTTCTTCTGGATCTGGTTGCCGGCCAGCGCGCCACCGACCGCGCCTGCGGCCGCAGCGATGTTCTTGTTGCCACGGCTGCCACCGGTGTGATCGGAGATCTCATGGCCGGCCACGGCACCGACGATGCCGCCGAGGATGGCGCCGGTCGCGCTGGGCGCGGTGCGGCCCGACGGCACGGTGTTGATGCGGGTGACGATGCCACAGTCAGCGCAACGGCCCTGGTTGTAACCGCCGTTGTTGCCGTAGCCACCATTGTTGTAGCCGTTGTTGTAACCACCGCCACCGTAGCCGGGCGAGGTGGCACAGCCAGCCAGGGCGAGGGTAGCGATGGCGCTGGCGGCAATGAGCTGGATCTTCATGGAGCGTCTCCTGGCCGTGAAGGCGGGTGTGTTGGGTGGTACTGCGTCATGCAGCAGGGTGGACGAATCCTCTCCTTTCGAACGTGAACAAGGTGCCAACCAGGCGTGCCTTGCCCGGCTACAGGATGAATGCGCGTCAGCGGAAGTCCTGGTGGCAGGCGCGGCAGTCGGCCTGCACGGTTTCCACGACCTTGGCCAGGGCGGTGCAGTCACTGGGCGGAGCCGCCAATGCGGCGTTGAGGTTGCCGCGCAGCTGGCTGGCGTGCTGCTGGAACCGGCCGTTGTCCTTCAGCCCGGGAAAGGCCAGGTCGAGGTCGTTGGACAGAAGGCGCAGGGCCTGCAGCCGCGGCACGCTGTCGGCCAGGCTGCAGCGGTTCTGCTGCTGGGCCTGCTGCAGCAGCTGCGATTGCCGCTGCATCACCTGCATCAGGCTGTCCGGGAACGGGTCGCGGCGGGCCTGCAGGGCGCGGCCGACCATGACCGTGGCGACCAGGCCGATCAGCAGGCCCAGGCACAGCACGAACAGGTACCGCTGGGCAGTGGACGGGCGGCGGGGCGGGCTGACGTTCATGGCGGGCTCTCCGGGCGTGCAACGGTGGGTTCGATGCCGGCGCGCTGTAGGCACTGGCGCCTGCACGTTAAAATAGCCGCATGAACGAACAGGTCAAACAACGCTTCGCCGGCATCGAACGGCTGTATGGCGTAGGTGCGCTCGAGCGCCTGCAGGGCAGCCGCGTGGCGGTGGTGGGCATGGGCGGGGTCGGCTCGTGGGTGGTGGAAGCGCTGGCGCGTTCGGCGGTCGGCCACCTGACCCTGATCGACGCCGATGACATCTGCGTGTCCAACACCAACCGGCAGCTGCCGGCGATGGAAGGCAACTACGGACGCAACAAGGCCGAGGCGATGGCCGAGCGTTGCCGTGCGATCAATCCGGACATCGAGGTCGATGCCGTGCAGGCATTCCTGACCGTGTCGAACATGGCCGAGTTGCTGGACCGTGGCTTCGACCTGGTGATCGATGCCTGCGACAGCTTCCGGGTGAAGGTCGAGACGATCGCCTGGTGCCGCCGCCGCAAGCTGCCGCTGCTGACCGTGGGGGCTGCCGGTGGTCGCACCGATCCGACCCTGGTGCGCATCCGCGATGTCTCGCGCACCGAGCACGACGCCATGCTGGCGCTGATCCGCAAGAAGCTGCGCAGCGAGTTCAATTTCCCGAAGAATGCCAAGCGCTATTTTGGCGTACCGGCGGTGTACTCGCTGGAAAACGTGAAGTATCCGCAGGCCGATGGCAGCGTCTGCGGCATACGCCCGAACCTCGGTGCGGATGCTGCATTGAAACTGGACTGTGGCGCAGGCCTCGGTGCGGCAACCCACATCACCGGTGCCTTCGCCTTCGCGGCGGTCGGCAAGGCGCTTGAATTGCTGCTGGAGCCGAAGAAGGTGAAGGCCGAAGTGGTCGAGTCCAGCGAGGGGTGATGGATCGTGCCGGCCAGCGGCCGGCACCTACCCGTTACATTGCTGGCAGCGCGAACAGGCGCCGCGCATTCTCCGTCGTGGCCTGGGCCACCGCGTCCAGCTCCATCCCGCG
This sequence comes from Stenotrophomonas sp. YJH_SMC_120, assembly GCF_059368675.1. NCBI lineage: Bacteria > Pseudomonadati > Pseudomonadota > Gammaproteobacteria > Lysobacterales > Lysobacteraceae > Stenotrophomonas > Stenotrophomonas sp. YJH_SMC_120. The sequence goes on along the minus strand of NZ_JCAFRY010000004.1, from coordinate 87,321 downwards.
CAGTGCAGCCACATGGCGGGCGATGACTGCCAGTCGCGCTGGTTCGTTGCGCTGGCCGCGGATGCCGGCGTCAGGCTGGTCGGGCGCGTCGGTCTCCAGCAGCAGCTGTTCCAGCGGCATCCCGCGCACCAGGCGCTGCAGCCGTTGCGCGCGATCGTAGGTCAGCGGACCACCGAGACCGAGCAGGAAGCCTTGCCGGTGCAGTTGCGCGGCCTGTTCCGGGCTGCCGGAAAAGCTGTGCACCACGCCGCGCAGGCCGCCGACGCGACGGATCGCGGCAATGACCGCATCCACCGCGCGTCGCGCATGCACGATCACCGGCAGCTCGAACTCGCGGGCCAGTTGCAGCTGGCCGATGAAGTACGCCTGTTGCGCCTCTGCATCCAGTCCCTCGACGAAGAAGTCCAGCCCGCATTCGCCGATCGCGCACGGGCGTTCGCGAACGATCCATTCGCGCAGCAGCGGCAGATGGTCGGGCCGGTGCTCGGCCAGGAACATCGGATGCAGGCCGTAGGCCGGGTACAGCCCCGGTGCCTGCCGGCAGACCTCGCGCAGCTTCGGCCAGCTGGCGGCCGTGACGGCCGGTACCACCTGCTCGCGCACGCCCGCGGCGCCTGCGCGCTCGATCACCGCCGTGCGGTCAGCATCGAATTCACTGGCATCCAGATGGCAGTGGCTGTCGACCAGCGGGATCAACGCTGTTCCAGCGGCGGCGGGGCCTGGACTGTATTGCGGCTCTTCCAGTTGGCCAGCAGCAGGGTGCCGAAGCCCAGTACCAGCTCGTCGACGAACGGAATCGGGTCGGGAATGAACAGGGTCAGCACGAACAGGCCGGCGGTCAGCTTGAACAGGGTGGGGTAGCGCAGCCGGCGGGCCCATTGCAGTACCGGCAGCAGCATCGGGTTGGCCATGGCGTGGATCCTCGTGGGGAATATGCAAACGCTACCACGGGCCCAGCATTTCCCGATGCTGAATGGGTTACAGGAATGAGCAGGAAATGTGGAGATTCCGTTCAGGCAGTGCATGCTGCAATCTGGGCCGAGAACGTTGCGGATGGTCCGCAAGGAGCAGGTCATGAAAAGCACAACTACAACTGTCCTGGTCGCAGCGGGCGCGCTGCTGGTCGGTGGCATCGCCACCGCCGCCTTCATGAAGAGCGGCGACAAGTCGCCTGATTCCATCAGCGCCGGAACCCCCAACGGTGAATCGCGGCTGGTTGACGGCAATGCCGTTGACGATGGCGCGCGTGGTGACAAGCTCGACCCGTCTGCACCGCGCGGGCTGGAATACGCCGACGTGCTGAAGGTCGACCCGATCACCGAGAAGCAGAAGGCCTACGCCACCGTGATCGGCACCGATCCCGTGCGCGAGACCTCCACCACCCAGACCCCGCACGAGGTCTGCCAGGACGTGACCGTGCAGGAGCGCTTGCCGGAGCGTGACGGCAACGTCGGCGGCACCGTGGTCGGCGCGGTGGTCGGCGGCCTGCTCGGCAACCAGGTCGGCGGTGGCAACGGCAAGAAGGCCGCGACCGCAGCCGGTGCCGTGGCCGGTGGCTTCATCGGCAACCAGATCGACAAGCGCCACGTGGGTGGCCGCGTGGTCAACCGTACCGAGCGCCAGTGCCACACCGAGACCGCCACCTCCGAGTCGAGCCGTGTTACCGGCTACAACGTGACCTACCGCAACGAGGACGGCACCACCGGCACCATGCGCATGGCCAGCAAGCCGGGCAACCGCATCGCCATGGGCACCAATGACGTGGTGAAGGGCTACAACGTGACCTACCGCTACGACGGCGCCGAGAAGACCGTGCGCATGGACAACAAGCCGGCCAGCGATCGCCTGCCGGTGGTCGATGGCCAGCTGGTCACGCAGACCGCTGCTGCCAGCGCCACTGCGGCCACGCGCCAGTAATCCAGAATACGTGCTGTACCCGACGGGCCGGCGCATGCCGGCCCGTTTCGTTGTGAGCGCGGGCATTCATCCGTGTGGAGGCGGAATCCACCATCATGGTGGCCCCTTCGACATGGAGTCGGCATGAGCATCTTCGACCTGCGCCTGGAAACCGAGCGCCTGATCCTGCGTCCGCTGCTGCGCGAGGACTACGAACCCTATCTGGCGTTCTGCGCCGACGAGGAAACGATGCGCACCCTCGGTGGCGTGCAGCCGCCTTCGGTAGCCTGGCGCGGCTTCTGCAGCCTGGCTGGCGCCTGGCAGCTGTTCGGCTTCTCGATGTTCAGCGTGATCGAAAAATCCAGCGGGGACTGGATCGGGCGGATGGGCCCCTGGCAACCGCAGGACTGGCCGGGTACCGAGGTCGGCTGGGGCATCCGCCGCGCCAGCTGGGGCCGGGGCTATGCGCCGGAAGCGGCGGTCGCGGCGATCGACTGGGCCTTCGACACGCTGGGTTGGCACGAGGTGATCGATACCATCGCCGAGAACAATGACAACTCGCGGGCGGTCGCGCGCAAGCTGGGCAGCACGTTGCTGCGGATGGGCGAACTGCCGCCGCCGTACAACGACAAACCGATGCAGATCTGGGGCCAGTCGCGCGAACAGTGGCGGCAGCGTGCGCGCTGAACGTGACCCGGTAGTGCCGGGCGCTGGCCGGCAACCTCGCTGCAGCAGGATTCGTGCGATTGCCGGCCAGCGGCCGGCACTACCGGGGTGCCATGCTGCATCCGCGCTTGGCATTCCCTGGCGCACTTGCCAGACTGCACGCAGCCGGCCGCCGGCCGGATCCGATGGAGCAGGCAATGGTGGAAGAGCGCGTCCCGCTGACGGTGCATGGCATGTCGGTCTCGGGCAATTGCCACAAGGTCCGGCTGCTGCTTGAGCAGCTCGGCAGCCGTTACCGCTGGGTGGAAGTGGACAGTGCCCATGGTCAGACCCACACGCCCGAATTCCTGGCGCTCAACCCGAATGCCAAGGTGCCGCTGATCGTCCGCGACGACGGCCGCGTGCTGACCGAATCCAACGCGATCCTGTTCTGGCTGGCCGAAGGCACGCCCTACCTGCCCAGCGATGGCTGGGAGCGTGCGCAGGCGTTGAGCTGGATGTTCTTCGAGCAGTACACGCACGAGCCGTGCGTGGCGGTAGCGCGCTTCATCCGGGGCTGGACGGCGCCCGACTCGCCACGCCGTGCCGAACTGCCACGCCTGCACGAGCGTGCCGCCACCGCGTTGGCGGTGATGGAGCAGCACCTGCGCGAAGCGCAGTGGTTCACCGGCAGCGGATACGGCATTGCCGATATCGCCCTGTTTGCCTATACCGATGTGGCGGGCGAGGGCGGCATCAGCCTGGAGCCGTTCCCGGAAGTTCGCGCCTGGCTGCAGCGGGTGCGTGCGCAGCCGCGCTTCCTGCCGATGCCGGCGGTGACCGCCGAGGTGCGCTCGCGCTTCGAGGCGGCTTGATGCCCACAGGGTAGCGCCCGGTATTGCCGGGCGGAACGCAACAACGACACGGAGGGTGTTCGATGTTCGCTGTGGTTCCGGATCCGATTCCCGCGCGCATGCGGGGGCTCAACCGCGCCGAGGTGTGCGACGTCAATTTCCTTGAGGCGGTGCGCGGGTGGCGCGGGACGCCGCGCCCGCGACCCGCGGCAGATGCTCCGATCCTGCCGGGCAGTACGCTCACCGCTGCCGCCTTCGATGAACTGTTCGACTCGCAGCTGGCCAGCCGCCAGCTGGACCTGATGGCGCGCGTGCTGCGCGTGCAGAACAAGGTCTTCTACACCATTGGTTCGTCCGGCCATGAAGGCAACGCGCTGCTGGCGCGGGCCTGCCGGTACACCGATCCTGCCTTCCTGCACTATCGTTCCGGCGCCTTCATGGCCGAGCGTTCGCGGCAGGTGCCGGGCATCGACCCGCTGCGCGATGCGGCACTGTCCTTCGCCGCCAGCGCGGATGATCCGGCCAGCGGTGGCCGCCACAAGGTGTGGGGCACCAAGCCATTGTGGGTGCTGCCGCAGACCTCGACGATTGCGTCGCACCTGCCCAAGGCGCTGGGTACCGCGCTGGCCATCGAGAGTGGCAAGCGGCTGGGGCAGGCGCTGCCCATTCCCACCGACAGCATCGTGCTGTGCTCGTTCGGCGATGCGTCGGCCAACCACGCCACCGCGCAGACCGCCTTCAATACCGCGATGTGGTCGGCCTACCAGAAACTGCCGGCGCCGATCCTGTTCGTCTGCGAGGACAACGGCCTGGGCATCTCGGTGAAGACCCCCGATGGCTGGATCGCCGAGCGCTTCAGCCACCAGCCGGGGCTGGACTATTTCTTTGCCGATGGCCTCGACCTGGCCACCGGGCACGCCCAGGTGCAGGCGGCGGTGGAACACTGCCGGCGCACGCGGCGGCCGACCTTCCTGCATCTGCGCACCACGCGCCTGATGGGCCATGCCGGCACCGACTTTGAAGTGGAATGGCGCGCGCTGCCGGAGCTGTGCGCGGCCGAGGCGCAGGATCCGCTGCTGCGCTCGGCGCAGATCGCGCTGGAATCAGGCTGGATGGATGCGGCCGCCATCGAAGTGGCCTACGAAACGATGCGCGCGCGCTGCATGGCCGCTGCCGCCGATGCCGAAGGCAGTGCGAAGCTGGAGTCGCTGCGGGAGGTGATGGCGCCGCTGGCACCGTACACCCCTGCAGCGGTGCAGGCCGAAGCGCAGCGCGAGGTCGCTGCCGAAGCACGCGGGGCACTCTATGGCGGTGCCGAGGCATTGCCGGAACGACAGGCGCCGCGGCATCTCGCAATCCAGATCAATCATGGTCTGCAGGAGCTGCTGGCCAAGTATCCGCAGAGCCTGCTGTTCGGCGAGGACGTGGCGCAGAAGGGCGGTGTCTACACCGTCACCAAGGATCTGCTGCGCCGCTTCGGGCCGCGCCGGGTGTTCAACACCCTGCTGGACGAGACCATGATCCTGGGCATGGCGCAGGGCCTGGCCAACATGGGCATGCTGCCGATCCCGGAGATCCAGTACCTGGCCTACCTGCACAACGCCATCGACCAGCTGCGTGGCGAAGCCTGTTCGCTGCAGTTCTTCTCCAACGACCAGTACCGCAACCCGATGCTGGTGCGGGTGGCCGGGCTGGGCTACCAGAAGGGTTTCGGCGGCCATTTCCACAACGACAACTCGGTCACCGCCCTGCGCGACATCCCCGGGCTGGTGGTCGGCTGCCCATCGCGCGGCGACGACGCGGTGATGATGCTGCGCACGCTGGCGGCGCTGGCCCGGGTGGATGGGCGCGTGGCGGTGTTCCTGGAGCCGATCGCGCTGTACATGAGCAAGGACCTGCATGAGCCGGGCGATGGCCAGTGGCTGTTCGACTACCCGGCCCAGGGCCGGGCACTGGTGCCGGGCGAAGGCCGTGTTTACGGGCCGGAGGCTGGCGACCTGGTGGTCTACACCTACGGCAATGGCGTGCCGATGGCGCTGCGCGCAGCGCGGGCCATCGAACAGCAACTGGGCTGGCAGGTACGGGTGGTCGACCTGCGCTGGCTGGTGCCGCTGGATGCCGGCTTCATCGCCAGCCAGGCCGCCAGCGCACGGCGCGTGCTGGTGCTGGACGAGGGCCGCCACAGTGGAGGGGTGGGCGAGGGTGTGGTCACCGCACTGGTCGAGGCCGGTTTCGGCCACCTGCCGCTGCGCCGGGTCTGCGGCGCCGATACCTATACCCCGCTGGCAGGGGCAGCAATGTTCGGGCTTCCAAGCGACAATGCGGTGATTGGCGCCGCCCTTGAACTGGCGCAGGAACCTTGATGCATGTGTGGATTGGCGGGAATGTTGTTGCCGGCGCCGGTGGCGTCGGCCGAGGTGCTGCAGGCGCAGGTCCTGGCCATGGGCGAGGCGCTGCACCACCGCGGGCCGGATGATGGCGGCAGCTGGGTCGATGCCGGGGCAGGCATCGCGCTGGCGCACCGTCGGCTGAGCATTCTCGATCTGTCGCCGCTGGGCCACCAGCCGATGGCCTCGTCCGATGGCCGCTACGTGATGGCCTATAACGGCGAGGTCTACAACTTCGCCGCCCTGCGTGCCGAACTGGAGCCGCTGGGGCATGCTTTCCGTGGCCATTCCGACACCGAAGTGCTGCTCGCGGCGATCCTGCAGTGGGGCATGGAAGAAACCCTGCAGCGTTGCAACGGCATGTTCGCCATCGCGCTGTGGGACCGCCAGGCGCAGTGCCTGTGGCTGGCACGCGACCGCGTTGGCAAGAAGCCGCTGTACTACGGCTGGGCCGGTGACACCCTGGTGTTCGGTTCCGAACTGAAAGCGCTGTGGCAGCACCCGGCGTTCGACAACGACATCGACCGCGACGCGCTGACCCTGTTGCTGCGGTTGGATTACATTCCGGCCCCGCACAGCATCCACCAGCGCTGCTACAAGCTGATGCCCGGCCGCATGCTGCGCCTGGACGCCGAAGCCGTGGCGGCGGGTGCATCGGCGCATCGCCCGGAGCAGGCGCAGCGCCCGTACTGGGATGCGCGTGCACGCATGCAGGCGGCACTGGCTGCGCCGTTCCAGGGCCGCATCGAGGAAGCAGAGGAGCAGCTGGACGGGCTGCTGCGCGACGCGGTGGCGCTGCGCATGGTGGCCGACGTGCCGGTGGGCGTGTTCCTGTCCGGCGGTACCGATTCGTCGCTGGTGGCGGCGCTGATGCAGGCGCAGAGCGGGCAGCCGGTGCACAGCTTCAGCATCGGCTTCACCGATTCGGGCCACGACGAGGCACCGCTGGCCAGGGAACTGGCCACGCATCTGGGCTGCGACCACACCGAGCTCTACGTCAGCGGCGCGGATGCACTGGCGGTCGTGCCGCAGCTGCCGGCAATGTTCGACGAACCCTTTGCCGATGCCTCGCAGGTGCCGACCGCGCTGGTCGCCCGGCTGGCGCGGCAGGGCGTGACCGTGGCGTTGTCTGGCGACGGCGGTGATGAGCTGTTCTTCGGCTATACCCGCTACGTGCGCGCGCTGCGCAACTGGCAGATGCTGGGCCGCGTGCCGGGCCCGCTGCGACGCTGGATGGGCGCGCGCGCGCAGCACCAGGGCGAGGCCTCGCGGACCGGCGGACTGGCCGCGCTGTTGGCCGAGTCCGGCGCGCGAGGCATTGGCGACGTGTACCGCAACCGCATCTCGCGCTGGCGCGACCCCGCCGCGGCAGTGCCCGGCGCACAGGCCGCCGGCAGCTTCTACGACCTGGCCGATCCGCTGCACGGTGCCGGCACGCCGGCCGACGCGATGATGCTGGCCGATTACGTGACCTACCTGCCGGATGACCTGCTCTGCAAGGTCGACCGCACCTCGATGGCGGTCAGCCTGGAGGCACGTGCGCCGCTGCTGGACTGGCGCGTGGCCGAGTTCGCCTGGTCGCTGCCGCTGGGCTTCAAGCGCAGCGAAACCACCAGCAAGGTGCTGCTCAAGCGCGTGCTTGGCCGCTACGTGCCGCAGTCGATGGTGCACCGGCCCAAGCGCGGGTTCGGCGCGCCGGTCAGCGACTGGCTGAAGGGCGACCTGCGGCCGTGGGCCGAGGATCTGTTGCAGCCGGCGCGCCTGGAGCGCGAAGGCGTGCTGTCGGCGGCGGCGGTGCAGCCGCTGTGGCAGCAGTTCCTGGGCGGCCAGCGCAAGTGGCATACCCACCTGTGGAACGTGCTGATGTTCCAGGCCTGGCAGGCGCATTGGCGGCAGGTGCGGGCCCGCGTGACCGGGGGCTGATCTTCACCGGACGGCACGGGCCCGGCGTCTAGGCTGGGCCTCCCGCACCGTGAGGAGTATGTCCCTATGTCCGTCCCCACCATCGCTGTGTTCGTCGGCAGCCTGCGCAAGGATTCCTGCAACCGCAAGCTGGCCCATGCGCTGGAGAAGATCGCTGGCGACCGCGCGCGCTTCCAGTACGTGCAGATTGGTGATCTACCGCTGTACGACCAGGATTTCGATGGCCAGTACCCGCCTCAGGGCACCCGGCTGAAGGATCAGGTGCGCGCCGCCGACGCGGTGCTGTTCGTGACCCCCGAATACAACCGGTCGGTGCCGGGCGTGCTGAAGAACGCCATCGACGTCGGCTCGCGCCCCTACGGTGACAGTGCGTTTGCCGGCAAGCCGGCGGCGGTGATCGGCGCCTCCATCGGCCAGATCGGCACCGCCGTGGCCCAGCAGCACCTGCGCAACAGCCTGGCCTTCCTGGACATGCACGTGCTCGGCCAGCCCGAGGCGTTCATCCATTTCAAGGACGGCCTGATCGACGCCGACGGCACGATCCACAACGAGGGCACGCAGAAATTCCTGCAGGGCTACGTGGACCGGTTCCTGGCACTGATCGCGGTGCATGTGAAGGGCGACTGAGACCGATGGGGTAGCAGCAGCCAGGCCGCGGATCGGATCCCGGCGCGCAGCGGCGGGCCCTGGCCCCACGTTCCGCTGAGCATCGGAGCCCTTGCGCTGCACGGAATCCGACCCTGGCCGCCTGATCTGCGATAATGACCCACCCGGGCGCCGCAACGGCGCCCGTCGCAGGCACTGCGACGCCCCCGCGCCAGAGTGGCCAGGCACTGGCGGATATCCCCCGTTTCTCCACGGCTTATCCACAGGCTTGTCCATGGCTGCCGGGGTCGGCGCATGCCTACACTCGTCCGGCCCACTTTTGCAGGAAACACCGCAGCATGTCCGCTCGTTCCGGCTTCCGTTCCAACCGCAGAGAGCGCGGTGATGGCTTTGATCGTGATCGCGATGAATCGCGTATCGACCAGTTGCGCGTTCCGCCGCATTCGGTGGAAGCCGAGCAGGCGGTGCTGGGTGGCCTGATGCTGGCGCCGGAGGCCTACGACCGGGTCAACGACCAGCTGACCGAGGGCGATTTCTACCGCCGCGATCACCAGATGATCTACCGCGCGATCCGTGAGCTGTCCGAGCGCGAGCGGCCGTTCGACGCGGTGACCCTGGGCGAGTGGTTCGAATCACAGGGCAAGCTGGAACTGGTGGGCGATGGTGCCTACCTGATCGAGCTGGCGAGCACCACGCCGTCGGCGGCCAACATCGTGGCCTATGCCGAGATCGTGCGTGACAAGGCCGTGCTGCGGCAGCTGATCCAGGTCGGCACCGACATCGTCAACGATGGCTTCCAGCCTGAGGGCCGTGACAGCAGTGAGCTGCTGGCCTCTGCGGAGAAGAGCGTGTTCGCCATCGCTGAACAGGGTGCACGCGGCCGTACCGACTTCGTGGCGATGCCTGGCGCGCTGAAGGATGCCTTCGAGGAACTGCGCAACCGCTTCGAGAACGGCGGCAACATCACCGGCCTGCCGACCGGCTACAACGACTTCGATGCGATGACTGCCGGCCTGCAGCCGACCGACCTGATCATCCTCGCCGCGCGCCCGGCCATGGGCAAGACGACTTTTGCACTGAACATCGCCGAGTACGCGGCGATCAAGTCGAAGAAGGGCGTGGCGGTGTTCTCGATGGAAATGTCGGCCTCGCAGCTGGCGATGCGCCTGATCTCCTCCAACGGCCGCATCAACGCGCAGCGCCTGCGTACCGGCCAGCTGGAAGATGAAGACTGGAGCCGTGTCACCAGCGCGATCAAGATGCTGAAGGAAACCAAGATCTTCATCGACGATACGCCGGGCGTGTCGCCGGAAGTGCTGCGTTCCAAGTGCCGCCGCCTCAAGCGCGAGCACGACCTGGGCCTGGTGGTGATCGACTACCTGCAGCTGATGAGCGTGCCGGGCAACAGTGAAAACCGCGCCACCGAAATCTCGGAGATCTCGCGTTCGCTGAAGGGCCTGGCCAAGGAACTGCACGTGCCGGTGATCGCGCTGTCGCAGCTCAACCGCTCGCTGGAAACACGTACCGACAAGCGCCCGGTGATGGCCGACCTTCGCGAATCGGGCGCAATCGAGCAGGACGCGGACATGATCGTGTTCATCTACCGCGACGATTACTACAACAAGGAAAATTCGCCGGACAAGGGCCTGGCCGAAATCATCATCGGCAAGCACCGTGGTGGCCCGACCGGATCGTGCAAGCTGAAGTTCTTCGGTGAGTACACCCGCTTCGACAACCTGGCCCACGACTCGGTCGGCTCATTCGAATAACCGTAGTGCCGGCCGCTGGCCGGCAACCACCCCACGGCTTGCAAACCATTCAGAACGCCAATCTTCCGTACGTGGCGTGTAAATGACATGTAACGCGAGGCTTCTACGATTCCGCCGCTGCTGCTCTTCGACGCCGCCCTTCGGCGTCCAGCGTGCCCAAGGAATCCGCCTCCATGCCGTCCCACGCTCCGCTTCGCCGCAATCTGCTGGCCCTGCTGGTCTGTGCTTCGCTGCCGTCGCTGGCTGTCGCTGAAACCGCCCCCGCGACCGACGCGCAGTCGGCCACGACCCTCGATTCGATCTCGGTGATCGGCCGCGGCGAAGCCCGCCAGGTGCAGCGCGTGACCGCCGAGGACATGAAGGTCCTGCCGCCCGGTGCCAACCCGCTGAAGCTGCTGGCGGCCAAGCCGGGCGTGCATTTCGAATCTGCCGATGCCACCGGCGCCTACGAATGGTCCACCAGCATCAGCCTGCGTGGCTTCAACCAGAATCGCCTGGGCTACACCCTCGATGGCATCCCGCTGGGCAACATGGCCTACGGCAACAGCAACGGCCTGCACATCAGCCGCGCGGTGATCAGCGAGAACCTGGGCGGTGCGGAGGTCTCCACCGGCATTGGTGCGCTGGGTACGCCGTCCACCAGCAACCTCGGCGGCGTGTTCCAGTTCTACTCGATCGATCCGTCCACCGAATATGGGGTCGTGCTGGCACAGAGCTTCGGCAGCGACAATGCGCGCCGCAGCTATGCGCGCCTCGATACCGGCGACCACCAGGGCTTTGCCGCTTACCTGTCCGGCGTGTATTCCGAAGGCGACAAGTGGAAGGGCAAGGGCTCGCAGGAACTGAAGCAGTTCAACGGCAAGGCCACCTACAACTTCGGCACGGACAGCAGGATCACCGCGCTGTTCAACGCTTCGCGCCGCGTCGAGGCCGACTACCAGGACCTGTCGCTGGAGATGATCGATCGCCTCGGCTGGGACTGGGACAACTACGCGCCGGACTGGGATCGCGCGGTGGCTGCTGCACGCGGAAAGTACAGTGGTGGCGTCAACAGCCCGTGGGACGCCTATTACTCCGGTCACGGCCTGCGCAATGACGATGTGTCCAGCATTGCCGGTGATTTCGGCCTGAACGAATCGATGCGCCTGAAGGTCAACGTCTACAACCACAGCAACCGTGGCCAGGGCCACTGGTTCAGCCCGTCCAATCCGTCCAACCCGGGCACCAGCCGTGAGATCCCGATCTCGATCCGCACCACCGAGTATGCGATCGACCGCACCGGCGTGACCTCGGCGTTCACCTGGAACGTGGCGGGCCACGAACTGGAGGCGGGCCTGTGGTACGAAGACAACGGCCACAGCGTGCAGCGCAACTTCTACTACATCGACGGCCCGATCACCGACGACTTCTTCCTGCGCAATCCGGACCAGCGCGTGTGGCACCAGCGCTACACCACCATCACCCGCCAGTTCTACGTGCAGGACCGCTTCCGCCTGTTCGGTGACCGCCTGACCATCGATATCGGCGCGAAGTCGCCGCACACCCGCACCCGCGTGCGCACGCCGCTGGGCAGCTATGCCAACAACAGCAGCCTGACCTCGAAGAAGGGCCTGCTCCCGCAGGCGGGCTTCAACTTCAAGCTCAACGAGGGCAACGAGATCTTCGGCTCGTTCGCCAAGAACGTGGCCGCCTACGCGCTGGGCGTGGGCAGCCCGTTCAACGTGCCGCAGGCCGCCTTCGATGCCAGCGCGAAGAACCTGAAGCCGGAACAGTCGCGCACCATCGAGCTGGGCTGGCGCGGCTACGGCCAGGGCTATGAAGCCTCGGTAGCGGTGTACGACGTCAAGTTCGACAACCGTCTGCTGGCCATCGCGCAGTGCGTGGGCATCCTCGGTTGCCCGGCGTTGTTCTCCAACGTCGGTTCGGTAACCAGCCGCGGCGCCGAGGCGACCCTGCAGCTGAAGCCGATGCAGGACCTGACCTGGTCCAACGCGCTGTCGTGGAATGACAGCACCTACGACAACGACTACGTCAACAACGGCGTGGTGCCGACCCGCGGCAAGAAGACCGTTGACACCCCCGAATGGATGTTCGCCAGCACCCTGGCCTGGACCCCGGGCCCGTGGGACCTGCGCCTGGCCGCCAACCATGTCGGCAAGCGTTACGTGACCTATACCAACGACGTGTCGGTGCCCAGCTACTGGCTGGTCAACGCTTCGGTGGCCTACGACTTCGGCAAGCTCGGCCCGGCGCAGAACCTGACCGTGGCGCTGAACCTGACCAACCTGACCGACAAGCGCTACCTGTCCTCGATCAACACCAACGGCACCTACGCCGCCGACCCGACCCGCAGCCTGGCGACCATGCAGGTTGGCGCGCCGCGGCAGGTGATGGCCACCGCCACCGTGCACTTCTGATGCGCGGCCCCGTCGATCCGGAAAGCCGTCGTCGCCTGTTGCGCATGGCGTGGCAGGGCACGGGGGCGGCGATCGCACTGGCGGCGATGCCGGGGCTGGCCACGGCCGGCCCACGCCCGCGGTTGGGGCGTGATCCGTTCACCCTGGGCGTCGCCGCCGGCGATCCGGATGCACAGGGAGCCGTACTGTGGACGCGTCTGGCGCCGGACCCGCTCAACGGCGGCGGCATGCCATCACGGGCGGTGCCGGTGCGCTGGTTCGTGGCCGAAGACCCGGGCATGCGCCGGCTGGTGCAGCGTGGCGTCGCCGCGGCGGTGCCCGAGCTGGCGCATTCGGTGCACGTGGAGGTCAATGGCCTGCGTCCAGGCCGCGACTACTACTACCGTTTTGCCTGCGACGGTGACGAGGAAAGCGCGGTCGGCCACTTCCGCACCGCGCCGCTGCCCGACACGCAGCTGCAGCAGCTGCGGCTGGCCCTGTGCACCTGCCAGGCCTGGAACAGTGGCTACTACCCGGTGCTGCGCGATATCGCGAAGAGTGATGTCGACCTGGCGCTGCATGCCGGTGACTACCTGTACGAGTACAGCCCACTGCAGAACGCGCGCGGATGCACGCTGGATGCGGAACGCTTCAGTGGCGAGACCGTCAGCCTGGAGCGCTACCGCGACCAGTACGCGCTGTACAAGCTCGATCCCGATCTGCAGGCCGCGCACGCCGCCCACGCGTTCGCGGTGATCTGGGACGACCACGAAGTGCAGAACGATTACTCCGGCATCCATCCGGAGAAGCCCGGCGTCTCGACGGAGGACTTCATCGTTCGCCGGGCGGCGGCCTACCGCGCGTTCTACGAACACCTGCCGATGCGTAGTACGCCTGCGGGCAACGGTGGCCTGCGCGTGCATCGGCGCCTGCGTTACGGCGATCTGGCACAGCTTGTGCTGCTCGACTGCCGCCAGTTCCGTCCGGCCAATCCCTGCGGGGTGGGCGAGTCGCCGCGCTGCGACGCTGCGTTGGATCCACGCATTAGCATGCTGGGCGTGGGCCAGGAAGCCTGGTTCGCGCAGTCGATGGCGGCCGCACGCGGCACGCGCTGGAACGTGGTGGTGCAGCAGCTGCTGATGGCGCAGCTGCGGCTGGACGGCGGCACGGCGCGCGAGCGCTTCTGGAACGATGCCTGGGACGGCTATCCCGCCGCACGCAAGCGATTGCTGCAGGCGATGCAGGCAGGCGGGCAGGGCAATGCCATCGTGCTCGGTGGTGACTGGCATTCCACTTTCGTCAACGACCTGAAGCTGGATTTCGACGCGGCCAGCGCGCCGATCGTGGCCACCGAATTCATCGCCCCGGCGATCAGCAGTGGCGGAGACGACACACCGTACGGGCCGTACTATGGGCCGTCGATAGCGCAGAACCCGCACATCCGCTATTTCGACGGTGACCGCCGCGGCTGGTGGAAGCTGCAGCTGAACCGGCAGACCGTGGATGCGGAGCTGCGCTTCGCCGACAGCGTGCTGCGCGCGGATGCGCCGGTGCGCACTGCGGCGCGCTTCCAGGTCACCCACGGCCGCCCGGGCGCAGTGCTGGTGTGAATCCGTTCGGTCGTGCCGGCCGCTGGCCGGCAACCTGATCAATCTTCGGCTTCCCCACCACCGGATTCATCGCCCCGAGCCGGGTTTCGTCGCAAACCGTTTGCGGGCGGCCAGAGCGGGGCGCCAAGGTGTCCGCAGGCGGCAAGGTGCCGCCACAAGGAGACCGTGATGAAGACCCTGTTCGCGCTCGTCGTGTGGTGCCTGCTGTTCGTGCTGTGCTGGCCGCTGGCGATCCTCGCCCTGATCGCCTGGCCGTTCGTGTGGCTGCTGAGCCTGCCGTTCCGCCTGGTCGGCATCACCTTCTCGGCGCTGTTTGCGTTCCTGCGCGCGCTGTTCATGCTGCCCGCGCGCCTGCTCGGCGGCGGCCCGGTGGCGGCATGAGGGCTGTGTTGCTGGTCGCGCTGGCATTGCTCGCGGGGCCGGCACTGGCCACACAGGTGCCGCCGTCCGCATGGCTGGAACGCCAGCAGACCGCCGCTGCCGATGAGGCGGATGCTGCAGCGGCCAAGGCGGTCAAACCCAAGGAGCGCTGCCGGGTGGTGAAGGAGTGGAAGGCCGGTGAAACCGTGGCCCAGCACCGCATCTGTGACGATCCGCCGAAGAAGCCGGCTGGAAAGGTGTAGAACCGAGCCCACGCTCGGCTTCACCCTCCGCGGCTGCCGACCGGAGAGCCGAGCATGGGCTTGGCTCTGCAGGAAAACGGGCAACAAAAAACCCCGCCGAAGCGGGGTTTTTCGTCTGCAGGTGAGTGCCGACCAACGGTCGGCACCTGCCATGATGCCGATCAGTTCGCCTTGTGGATGGCGCGCTTGCTGACCGCCATCGCCGCGTCGTGGATCACTTCCGACAGCGACGGGTGGGCGTGGCAGATGCGGGCCAGGTCATCGGCCGAGCCACTGAACTCCATGGTCAGCACGCCTTCGTGCACCAGTTCGGAGACGTTGGCGCCGACCAGGTGCATGCCGAGGATGCGATCGGTTTCGGCATGGGCCAGGATCTTCACGAAGCCCGCCGGCTCGATCATCGCCACGGCACGGCCGTTGGCGGCGAACGGGAAGCTGCCGGCCTTGTACGGGATGCCTTCGGCCTTCAGCTGGGCTTCGGTCTTGCCGACCCACGCCAGTTCCGGCTCGGTGTAGATGACCCACGGGATGGTGTCGAAGTTGACGTGGCCCGGCAGGCCGGCGATCAGCTCAGCCACCGCGATGCCTTCCTCGAAGCCCTTGTGCGCCAGCATCGGGCCGCGCACGCAGTCGCCCACCGCCCACACGCCGTTGACGCCGGTGTGGCAGTGCGCGTCGACTTCGATCTGGCCGCGCTCGTTGATCTTGACGCCGGTGCCTTCGGCCAGCAGGCCCTTGGTGGCCGCGCGACGGCCAACGGCCACCAGCAGCTTGTCCACGGTCAGGGTCTTTTCGCCTTCAGCGTCGGTGTAGGTGACGATGACTTCCTTCTTCTTGCCCTTGCCGGTGATCTCGGTCTTGGAAACCTTGGCATTGAGCTTGATGTCCAGGCCCTGCTTCTTGAATTCCTTGGCAGCGGTCTTGGCCACTTCGGCGTCGGCAGCCGCCAGGAACTCCGGCATGGCTTCGAGGATGGTGACTTCCGCGCCCAGGCGCTTCCACACGCTGCCCAGTTCCAGGCCGATGACGCCGGCGCCGATCACCGCCAGGCGGTTCGGCACTTCGGTGAAGTCCAGGCCGCCGACGTTGTCGACGATGGTCTCGCCGTCGAACTTGGCGAACGGCAGTTCGATCGAATCCGAACCGGCCGCGATGATGACGTTGGTGCCCTTCAGCTCGACGATGGAACCGTCATGCTGGGTGACCTTGACCACGTTGCCCGGCTGCAGTTCGCCAAAACCATAATAGGCAGCGACCTTGTTGGCCTTGAACAGCATGCCGATGCCGCCGGTGAACTGCTTGACGATCTTGTCCTTGCGGCCAACCATCGCCTCGACGTCGATCTTGGCATCCTTGAAGCTGATGCCATGGTCGCCAAAGATGTGGCCCATGTTCCAGAACTGGCGCGAGGAATCCAGCAGCGCCTTGGACGGGATGCAGCCCACGCGCAGGCAGGTGCCGCCGAGGGCCGGCTTGCCGTCCTTGCCCAGCGCCGCGTCGATGCAGGCGGTCTTCAGGCCCAGCTGGGCCGCGCGGATGGCAGCGTGGTAACCGGCCGGGCCGGCACCGATGACGACGACGTCGAATTGTTCAGCCATTGAATTATTCCTTGATGCATTACCAGAACCCCTCCGCGCAGGCGCGGAGGGGCGGGAGGTGTCTTACAGGCCGAACAGCATGCGGCCCGGGTTTTCCAGCTGGTTCTTGATGTCCACCAGGAACTGCACCGAATCCTTGCCGTCGATGATGCGGTGGTCGTACGACAGCGCCAGGTACATCATCGGCGCGATCACGACCTGGCCGTTCTGGGCGATCGGACGCTCCTTGATGGCGTGCATCCCCAGGATGGCGCTCTGCGGCGGGTTGATGATCGGGGTCGACAGCAGCGAACCGAAGGTGCCGCCGTTGGTCACGGTGAAGGTGCCGCCCTGCAGTTCATCCAGGCCCAGCTTGCCGTCACGCGCCTTCTTGGCGTAGTCGGCGATGGTCTTCTCGATGTCGGCGAACGACATGCGCTCGACATTGCGCAGGACCGGGGTGACCAGGCCCTTTTCGGTCGAGACGGCGATCGAGATGTCCGAGTAGCCGTGGTAGATGATGTCGTCGCCGTCGATCGAGGCGTTGACCAGCGGGAAGCGCTGCAGCGCGTTGGCGGCGGCCTTCACGAAGAAGCTCATGAAGCCCAGCTTGATGCCGTGGGCCTTGACGAACTCGTCCTGCAGTTCCTTGCGCGCCGCCGACACCTTGGACAGGTCGACTTCGTTGAAGGTGGTCAGCATGGCGGTGGAGTTCTTCGACTCCATCAGGCGCTCGGCAATGCGCTTGCGGATGCGGGTCATCGGCACGCGCTCTTCCGGACGTGCACCACCGGCCTTGCCGGCGCCGCCGTTGCGGGCGAAGTTGACGATGTCTTCCTTGGTCACCGCGCCGCGACGGCCGGTGCCGTCGACGTCGGCCGGGTTCACGCCTTCGGTGATGGCGGTGAAGCGGGCGCCCGGCGGCAGCGCATCGGCGGCCGACTTGGCGGCCGGGGCCGGAGCGGCGGCAGCGGCCGGAGCAGCAGCGGCCGGCGCAGCGGCTGCAGCCGGAGCGGCTTCGGCAGCCGGAGCCGGGGCAGCAGCCACGGCGCCTTCTTCGATGATCGCCACGACCTGGCTGGAGGTCACGGTCGAGCCTTCGGCGAACTTGATTTCCTTCAGCACGCCGTCGACCGGCGACGGCACTTCCAGGACGACCTTGTCGGTTTCCAGGTCAAGCAGGTTTTCGTCGCGCTTGACGGCGTCGCCCACCTTCTTGTGCCAGGTGGCGATGGTGCCGTCGGCGACGGATTCGGGCAGTACCGGGGCTTTGACTTCGGTGGCCATTGCGGGAGCTTCCTGGTTTGTCTTCTAAATAGGGGGAGGATTATTCAGCGAACGTGTCGTTGAACGGGTTGACCAGCGCGTCGGCGATCAGCTGCTGCTGTTCGCGGACGTGGTCAGCCATGTGACCGGCAGCCGGCGACGCCGAACGTGCGCGACCGGCGTAGTGCAGGTTCTGGCCATCGGCCAGGCAGAACTGCAGGTGGTGGCGGATCTGGTACCACGCACCCTGGTTCTGCGGTTCTTCCTGCGTCCACACCACGTCGGTGGCCTTGCCGTACTTCTTCAGCTCGGCAGCCAGCAGCGCACGCGGGAACGGATACAGCTGCTCCACGCGGATGATCGCCACGTCGTCCTGGCCACGCTTGGTCTGGTCTTCCAGCAGATCGTAGTAGACCTTGCCCGAGCACAGCACCACGCGCTTGACCTTCTTGGCGTCCGCACTGGCGTCGCCGATCAGGTGCTGGAACTCGCCGTTGGCCAGTTCGTCCAGGGTCGACACGGCCAGCTTGTGGCGCAGCAGCGACTTCGGCGACATCACCACCAGCGGCTTGCGGGTGGTCAGGTGCAGCTGGCGGCGCAGCATGTGGAAGGCCTGTGCCGGGGTGGACGGAACCACCACCAGCATGTTCTCCAGTGCACACAGCTGCAGGAAGCGCTCCAGGCGCGCCGAGCTGTGCTCCGGGCCTTGCCCTTCATAGCCATGCGGCAGCAGCAGGGTCAGGCCGGAAATGCGGCCCCACTTGGCTTCACCGGCGGCGATGAACTGGTCGATCACCACCTGGGCGCCGTTGGCGAAGTCGCCGAACTGGCCCTCCCAGATGCACAGCGTGTTCGGATCGGTGGTGGAGAAGCCGTACTCGTAGGCCATCACCGCTTCTTCGCTCAGCAGCGAATCGATGACGGTGGCCTTCTCCGGCGAATCCACCAGCTGCCGCAGCGGCATGTAGTAGTTGTCGGTCTTCTGGTCGTGCAGGATCGCGTGGCGGTGGGTGAACGTACCGCGACCGACGTCCTGGCCGACCAGGCGCAGTGCGTGACCTTCGTCGAGCAGGGTGGCGTAGGCCAGGTTCTCGGCAAAGCCCCAGTCGCCCGGGATCTCGCCGGCGGCCATCTTGCGGCGGTCGTCATAGACCTTGGCCACGCGCGAGTGCAGCTGCACGTCTTCGGGAATGGTGTTGATCAGCTTGGCCAGTTCGACCAGCTTGTTCTTCTCGACCTTGGTCGAGACCGGGTCGGACAGCTTGCCTTCCAGCAGCTTCGGCCAATCGACGAACAGCGGGCTGGTCGGCGGGGTCTTCTCGACCTTGGCCAGCTCGGTGGTCACCTCACCGGCATCGAGCTTCTCGCGGTAGGCATCGACCATCGCCTTGCCGGCACCGGCAGCGATCACGCCTGCCTTTTCCAGCTGCTCGGCGTACATCTCGCGGGTGGTCGGGTGCTTGCGGATCACCTGGTACATCAGTGGCTGGGTGATCGCCGGCTCGTCGGCCTCGTTGTGGCCCCAACGGCGGTAGCACATCAGGTCGATGACCACGTCCTTGGCGAACTTCTGGCGGAACTCGAAGGCCAGCTGCGCGGCGAACACCACCGCTTCCGGATCATCGCCGTTCACGTGCAGCACCGGGGCGGCGATCATCTTCGCCACGTCGGTGGCGTAGCGCGTGGAGCGCGTGTCCAGCGGGTTGGAGGTGGTGAAGCCGACCTGGTTGTTGACCACGATGTGCACGGTGCCGCCGACGGCGAAGCCGCGGGCCTGCGACATCTGGAACAGCTCCATGACCACGCCCTGGCCCGAGAAGGCCGCATCGCCGTGGATCAGGATCGGCATGACCTGCTTGCGTGCGGTGTCCTTGCGGCGCTCCTGGCGCGAACGCACGGAACCGGCCACGACCGGGTCGGCGATTTCCAGGTGCGACGGGTTGAACGCCAGCGCCAGGTGCACCGGGCCGCCGTCGGTAGCCACGTCGGCCGAGAAGCCCATGTGGTACTTCACGTCGCCGGCAGAAGCGTGCTCGTCGTGCTCGAACTTGCCTTCGAACTCGTCGAACAGCTTGCGCGGGTTCTTGCCGAGGGTGTTGACCAGCACGTTCAGGCGGCCGCGGTGGGCCATGCCGATCACCACGTCCTTGACGCCATCCTTGCCGGCGCTGCGGATGATGGTGTCCATCATCGGGATCAGCGAGTCGCCGCCTTCCAGCGAGAAGCGCTTCTGGCCGACGTACTTGGTGTGCAGGTAGCGCTCCAGGCCTTCGGCCGCGGTCAGGCGCTCCAGGGTGCGGCGCTGGGTGTCAGCGTCCAGCTGGTAGTTGCCGCCGGCTGCTTCCAGCTTCTTGTAGATCCACTGGCGCTGCTCGACCTCGGAGATGTGCATGAACTCCGCACCGATCGAGCCGGTGTAGGTCGCCTTCAGGCGTGCCAGCAGGTCGCGCAGCTTCATGCGCGGCTGGCCACCGACGCCGCCGGTGCTGAACTCGCTGTTGAGGTCGGCATCGGACAGGCTGTGGAACGGCAGGCCCAGGTCCGGGGTGTTGACCGGCGCGGCCAGGCCCAGCGGATCGAGGCGGGCGTCCAGGTGGCCGCGCGAGCGGTAGGCGGTGATCAGACGACCGACATTGCGTTCACGCTCGTCGCCCGCACCGTTGCCGGTGCCGGCCTTCAGCGCTTCCTTGGCCGCGTCCGCAATGTGGGAGATGACGGCCGAGTGCGGAATGTCGCCTGCTTCGCGGCCCTTGAAGCCGTCGAAGTAGGTCTTCCATTTGGGATCGACACTGTCCGGGGAGACCAGGTACTGCTCGTACAGGTCCTCGACATAGGAGGCGTTGCCGCCGGCGAGCTGCGAAGATTGCGCAAACTGCTTCAGTTGATTGTCCACGATGGAGGGTGTTGATTCGCTTTGTGGGGTATGGCTTCAGAAGGACCCGGCAGGAAGATGAATAGCCCTGCGCGGGCGCGTTCAAACAGCCAAATTGTACCCCCATCCGGACAGGAAGGGGCACCAAAACGGGCATCCCGGGTCCCCCGGTGCCGCTTCCAGACAGGTTGAGTAGGCGGTACCCGCTCAGATGCCGAGCGCACGCAGTTCGCTGCAATCGCGCGAACGGTCCCAGACCCGCTGCAATTGCTGCTCGAACGGCTGCGAACGTGCAGGCAGCGCGACGCCTGCCTCGCCGTCGAGGCGATGACCGATCAGACGAAAGTAGAAGTCGCCGGCGTCGTTGAGCAGGCAGGCCGAGGCCAGTGCACGGTCGACCGGATCGGTGGCCTCGCGGAACTGGATCACACTGGGCAGGCGTTGAGCCAAGGCCAGCAGCGGCGCCCCGGCAGACGCGATGGCGGCGGCGTCGTGCACGATCACCCGCAGCTGCTTGTCGTGGCGGGCGGTGACGAAGCGGCGCAGGGCGGCCTGTACCGACGGCGCGTCGAGCAGTCCCGGGTCCAGCTGACGGCTGTGCAGCCACACTTGGCGGCGGGCGCGGTGGACGATGGCCGTGGTGATGGCCACCGCCTGCTCGCGACTGTCGATGGCACTGGCCGCGCCCAACCGGCGGCGCATCTGCTGGTGGCCGATGCCGGCCTCCTCGAATACCTCGCCTTCCGGCAGGAAGCCCTGGCGGGCATAGAAATCGCGGGCGGGCAGCTGGGCGTGCAGGTGCAGCTCGGCCAGGCCGAGCCTGCGCCCGGCCTCGACCAGTGCCTCCAGCAGGGCCTCACCGACCCCGTGGCTGCGATGGCTGGCCAACACCGCCATGCGGCCGATGCGGCCGTCCGGGGCCAGCCGACCGGTGCCGACCGGCTGGTTGTCACTGTCCAGCGCCAGCACATGGGCGCTGAGCGGGTCCAGCGCATCGCGTTCCAGTTCGGCGGTGATGCCCTGTTCCTGCACGAACACGCGTTGGCGCACGTCGTGGATGGCAACGTGGGCGTCGGCGTGGCTGACCTGCTGGACCCGGACCATGGCAGGGCTCAGGCGCGACCGTCGTCACTGTCGTCTTCGTCGTGATCCTCGAAGTTGACGATGACCTCGATGCCGTCGTCGTGCACGGTCACGGTGTGGACATCGTCGGACACCGCCTCGGCGTCGATCGCGTCGACACGGTCACGGCCTTCAACCACTTCGCCGAGCACCACGGCGTCTTCGCCGTCATCCTCATCTTCAGCGTCATACACCTCGTTCGGATCGATCAGCTGGAACACGCCACCGACCAACAGCTGCTGGACCACCGCGCGGCCCTTGTCGGACAGGCCGCGATAGGCGGCGGCATCGAGCTGCTCGGCGCCGGCCAGGCGCTGCGCGTCCTTCACCGGCAGCGCGAAGTCCTGGCCACTGACGTACAGGCTGGCGCCGCGCTTGGCCCGGCGCCAGGCCAGGCGTGCCCACGGATGACGCTGCAGCAGCAGGCCCGAGGCCAGGGCCTGGACCACTTCCTCCTGTGCCGGTGCGGCCTGGTGGGCCATCACTTCGCCGGCCGCGCGGTAGGTGGTGATGAAACGGCCGAACCAGTCACCCAGCTTGTCCGGATCGTTCATGCGGATGGCATTGAGCGCGGTGATCACCCGCGCCATCGCCACCGTGTCGATCTCGTTCGGGTCGGCCGGCACCTTCAGGTCGGCATCCTGGTAGCGGATGTTCTCGTCGGCGTCGGCGATCAGGGTGTCCAGGTAGTCGCTGATCAGCTCGGCCGAGGACGGCGCACGCATGCCGAAGGAGAAGGTCAGGCAGGGGTCTTCAGCGACGCCGTGGTGCGGCACGTTCGGCGGCAGGTACAGCATGTCGCCCGGCGCCAGCACCCAGTCGTGGGTGGGCTTGAACACCTTCAGCAGCTTCAGCTCCACGTCGGGGCGGAAGCCCAGCGGCGGCTGCCTGCCCTTGATCGATTCGCTGGCATCGATCTGCCAGCGGCGGTGGCCGTGGGCCTGCAGCAGGAATACGTCGTACTGGTCGACATGGGCGCCGACCGAGCCGCCGGTGGCGGCGAAGCTGATCATCACGTCATCCATGCGCCAGCGCGGCAGGAAGCTGAAGTGCTCGATCAGGGCGCGCACGTCCGGGTCCCACTTGTCCACGTCCTGCACCAGCAGGGTCCAGTCGTGGTCGGGCAGGGCGGGGAACACGTCTTCCTGGAACGGGCCGGTACGCACGCGCCAGCCGTCCTGGGTCTTGTCGTGCTCGATCAGGCGCGCCAGCACGCCTTCTTCGCAGGCCAGCCCGGCCAGGTCTTCCGGCTGCACCGGGGTCTGGAAGTCGGGGAAGGCGTTGCGGATCAGCAGCGGGCGCTTCTGCCAGAAGTCGCGCAGGAAGGTGGCCGGCGCCATGCCCAGCGGTTGGCCGGGGCGGGCGGTGACTTCGATCAGGGGGGCGGAGGACTTGCGGGCGGCCATGGGGGAATCCTTGCAGCGGAAAGCGGGAGGGGCGGCGCGGCGGGCCGCCAAGGTCTCCATTGTCCGCCGTTCGTCGGGATTGCGCACGTGCGCGGGTTTGTCGCGGGGTGTCCGGCCAACGGCGGAGCCCCTCGTGGCGGGGTGGTTGGTCGCGCAAAGCGCCGGCTTCCTGGGCTGGGCCGGGCGGGGTGGGTTCGCGGGACACGCCGTGAACCCATCCATGGGGGCTCGATGGCGCCATCCATGGCGCCAACGGTCCCGCGAACCCACCCCGCCCGGCCCCTGACAGTTTCCTGCGCGGCCCGCCACGGAATGGAAGAAGAAAAAGCAAGGCAAAAGCGGGTCGCGCGCTGCGCTTGCTCGTCCCAAAACAAAAGAGGGACGCGGCGAAGCCGCGTCCCTCTTTCAAATTCCGTCCCGACAACCCCACGCTCTTCGATCCGTCACCGGAAATCTGTCAGAGGTGGGGCGGGAGGGGCCAGCGGGACCGTTGGTGCCATGGATGGCGCCATCGAGCCCCCATGGATGGGTTCACGGCGTGTCCCGCTGGCCCCTCCCGCCCCGCCCAGCTAGCAGCAATCCAGAGCCGCTCTGGACGTTGATGTTGCTGTCGCCGTTGCCGTTGCCGTTGCCTGCCGCAGGCAGCGCCCGCGGCCGCCGCCGCAAAGGAAACCCCTTAGATCTTCTTCGCCAGGGCCTCGGCCAGACCCGTGTAGCTGCCGGGGGTCATCTCCAGCAGGCGCTGCTTCGCATCCGCCGGCAGCTCCAGCCCCTGCACGAACGCACGCATCGACTCGGCGGTGATGCCCTGGCCACGGGTCAGCGCCTTCAGCTGCTCATACGGGTTCGGCAGGCCGTGGCGGCGCATCACCGTCTGCACGGCCTCGGCCAGCACTTCCCAGGCCGCGTCCAGATCGGCGTCCAGGCGCTGTGGGTTCACCTCCAGCTTGCCCAGGCCCTTGGCCAGCGAATCCAGCGCCACCTGGCTGTGGCCGAACGCGGTGCCCAGTGCGCGCAGCACGGTGGAATCGGTCAGGTCACGCTGCCAGCGGCTGATCGGCAGCTTCGCGCTGAAGTGCTCGAACAGCGCGTTGGCGATACCGAAGTTGCCTTCCGCATTCTCGAAATCGATCGGATTGACCTTGTGCGGCATCGTCGACGAGCCGACTTCGCCTTCCTTCAGGCGCTGCTTGAAGTAGCCCAGCGAGATGTAGCCCCAGATGTCGCGGGCCAGGTCGATCAGGATGATGTTGGCGCGGCGCGCGGCATCGCCGATCTCGGCAACATTGTCGTGCGGCTCGATCTGCGTGGTGTACGGGTTGAACACCAGGCCCAGGCCGGTCACGAAGCGCTCGGCGAAGGCCGGCCAGTCCACGTCCGGGTAGCTGGCCACGTGGGCGTTGTAGTTGCCGACCGCGCCGTTGATCTTGCCGGTCAGCTCGACCGCGGCGATCTGCCGGCGCTGGCGCTCCAGGCGGGCGACCACGTTGGCCAGCTCCTTGCCCAGCGTGGTCGGCGAGGCGGTCTGGCCATGGGTGCGCGACAGCATCGGCTGGCCGGCCTGGGCGTGGGCGAGGTTGCGCAGCGTGGTGGCGATGCCGTCCAGGGTCGGCAGCAGCACCTCGCGGCGGGCCTGTTCCAGCATCAGGCCGTAGCTGAGGTTGTTGATGTCTTCGCTGGTGCAGGCGAAATGCACGAATTCCAGCGCCGGAGCCAGCTCGGCGTCGTCCTTCAGCT
The DNA here is from genome assembly GCF_059368675.1 of Stenotrophomonas sp. YJH_SMC_120. Lineage (NCBI taxonomy): Bacteria > Pseudomonadati > Pseudomonadota > Gammaproteobacteria > Lysobacterales > Lysobacteraceae > Stenotrophomonas > Stenotrophomonas sp. YJH_SMC_120. Next base: position 62,632 of record NZ_JCAFRY010000004.1, on the reverse strand, counting down.
GTTCCTTGATGAAGTACTCCACCGCCTTGACGTCATGGTTGGTGGTGCGCTCGATCTCCTTCACGCGCGCGGCCTGGGCCGGGCTGAAGCGGGCGGCCAACCCGCGCAGGCGGGCGACGGCGGCGTCGGAGAACGGCGCCAGTTCGACGATGCCCGGTTCGGCGGCCAGCGCCAGCAGCCATTCCACCTCGACCACGATGCGGGCCTTGATCAGGCCGTATTCGGAGAAGATCGGGCGCAGGGCGTCGACCTTGCCGGCGTAGCGGCCATCGAGCGGGGACAGGGCGAGCAGGGCGGAATCGGACATGTCGGCAGGGCTGGGACGAGCGGCGGGGGCCATATTCTACGACGTGCCGGTCAGCTAGTGCCGGCCGCGGGCCGGCAACCACGCCCGGCCCTCGATTCCATGGATTGCCGGCCAGCGGCCGGCACTACCCTTGCGCGCGCAGAACGGCCGTGCAGGTGGAACGATCTGGCCCGCCCTCGTCATCCCATGCTGCGGGCAAGGGAGTATTGTGGCCGCAGCCGCCAGCCCGGGAAGCGACACCCTGCCAGCCGCCGCTTCCCTTTCCCCAACTGAAGTAGTGCGGAGTTGATGCAATGAGCAAAGCTGCAAGCAAGGGTTTCAGAATCGAACACGACAGCATGGGCGAGCTGCAGGTGCCTGCCGATGCCCTGTGGGGCGCGCAGACCCAGCGCGCCGTGCAGAATTTCCCGGTGTCGGGCCAGCGCATGCCGCGCGGTTTCATCCGCGCCCTGGGCCTGGTCAAGGGCGCAGCCGCCGGCGTCAACGCCGAGCTGGGCCACCTGCCGAAGAATGTGGCCAAGGCCATCCAGACCGCTGCTGCCGAAGTGGCCGCCGGCAACTGGGACGCGCAGTTCCCGATCGACGTCTACCAGACGGGTTCGGGCACGTCGTCGAACATGAATGCCAATGAGGTCATCGCCACCCTGGCCAACCGTGCCGGCAAGGCGGGCAAGACCACCGTGCATCCCAATGACCACGTCAACCAGGGGCAGAGCTCCAATGACGTGATTCCGACTGCGCTGCGGGTGTCGGCGGTGCTGGCGACGCACGAGCAGCTGCTGCCGGCGCTGGTGCACCTGCGCAAGACCCTGGACAAGAAGGGCCGCAGCCTGCGCAAGGTGGTCAAGACCGGCCGTACCCACCTGATGGACGCGATGCCGCTCACCTTCGAGCAGGAATTCGGTGCGTGGTCGGCGCAGCTGGCCTCGGCGCAGGAGCGCATCGAAGACAGCCTCAAGCGCGTGCGCCGCCTGCCGCTGGGCGGCACCGCCATCGGGACCGGCATCAATGCCGACCCACGCTTCGGTGCACAGGTGGCCAAGGCGCTGAAGCAGCAGTCCGGTTTCAAGTTCGACAGCGCCGAGAACAAGTTCGAAGGTCTGGCCGCGCAGGATGATGCAGTGGAACTGTCGGGCCAGCTCAATGCGCTGGCCGTGGCGCTGATCAAGATCGCCAATGACCTGCGCTGGATGAACGCCGGTCCGCTGGCCGGGCTGGGCGAGATCGAACTGCCGGCACTGCAGCCGGGCAGCTCGATCATGCCAGGCAAGGTCAACCCGGTCATTCCGGAAGCCACGGTGATGGCCTGCGCGCAGGTGATCGGCCACCACACCGCGATCACCGTGGCCGGGCAGACCGGCAACTTCCAGCTCAACGTCACCCTGCCGTTGATCGCGGTGAACCTGCTCGATGGCATCGGCCTGCTCGCCAATGTGTCCAGGCTGCTGGCCGACAGCGCGATCGCCGGGCTGAAGGTGCGCGAGGACCGCGTGGCCGAGGCGCTGGCGCGCAACCCGATCCTGGTCACCGCGCTGAACCCGATCATCGGCTACGAGAAGGCAGCGGCGATTGCCAAGCGTGCCTACAAGGAACAGCGCCCGGTGCTGGACGTGGCGCTGGAAGACAGCGGGCTTGACGAGGCCGAGCTGCGTCGCCTGCTGGACCCGACTGCGCTGACTGCTGGTGGCATCCAGGCTGGCGGTGGTGGCGCCGGGGGGTGATCTGCCGGTTGCAGAGTCGAGCCACGCTCGACGGTTGTTCCGGAGTCGGGCATGGTTCGACTCTACGGAAACGAAGAACGCCGCCCTCGGGCGGCGTTTTTCGTCAGCGACGGTCGGCGACGATGTTGCCGAAGGTGTCGGTGTAATCCTTGAACTCGGGGATGCGCTGGATCAGGTCGGCCGGGATCACCTCCATGCCCTCCGGCGGCTGGATCTTCACCGGCTGCATGTTCGGATCGGCCGGTGCGGCCACCAGCGTGTTCTGGCGCAGCACCTGCAGCTTGCCGAACATCGTCTGCAGCATCTGCTTCTGCCCGTCGTCCAGTGGAATCTGGATCTCGTCCACCTTCATCGTGCCGTCGCCGAGGATGATGATGTTCGGTGCCGGCGGGCGGCGCACGGTCACCATGCCTTCGCTGACGGAAATCTTGGGCTTGCCGCGCTCGGCGCGGTGATTGCGGTAATCCTTGTCGCAGCCGACCAGGCCCAGGCAGAGCAGGGCGGCCAGCAGCAGGAACAACTTCTTCATGGCGTTCGGTTCGGGGGCATCCGGGGGGCCCATTGTAAGCCCGCCGACAGTGCCCGACCGGCAACGGAAGGCCGCAGCCGGTCGGGTGCGTCGATTTGTCTCAGTTGGAGAACGTGACCGAGTTGTCCTTGCCGCAGTCGTCCACGTCGCTCTGGTCCATCGTCGCGTAGGGCTTGAATGCCGGCAGCTCGCGCGCCAGTGCCTGCTGGCTGGCCAGCATCGCCGGCAGGCGATCGCAGATGCGCTTGGCCTGGGCCTCGATCTTGGCGGCTTCGGCGTTGATGCGCTTCTCCACCCCTTCGCTGTCGCCGCTGAAGATGCCCTTCAGCGCTTCACCGGCGGCGTTGGCGCCGAGTTTGGCGCCGGCCAGCCCGACATCCATGCCCGCCATCGCAACGGCGACCACGTGACCGCGGTACTCCTGCAGGTGGCGGCGCTGGACGTCGTTGGCGGCGACCTCCTTGCCGGCGATCAGCAGGCGGCCATCCGGCGTGATCTCCGCACGCGGCTGCTTGTCGGCCGAGATCTTGATGTTGCCCTGGGCGATGTCCTTGCGGGCATCGTCCATGGCTTCCTTGACGGTCTGGCCAACGCCGCTGGTGGCTTCGGCGACGCTCTTGCCGACGCTCTTGTCGGGGGCGGAGGACGTGCCACCACAGGCGATCAGCGGCAGGCACAGCAGGGTAGCGGGCAGCAGGCGCAACAGGTTCATGATGTTCCCCTGGACGTGTGTGGAAGAGGATTACTTGCTGCGCGGCAGGGTGACCCGGCCGCTGACGTTGCGGTGTTCGATATCGCCGCTGCCGCTGTGATCGACGGTCAGGCTGCCGCGTACGCCGTCCACCTGGATGTCGCCCGAGCCGTGGCTGCGCACATGCACGTTGCCGCCGATATCGGCCAGATCGATGCCACCGGAGCCGACCACGCCGACTTCGACGCTGCCCTGCACGCGCTTGAACTCGATGTCGCCGGAGCCGACCGTATCCAGGCGTGCGTTGCCACGCACATCGGTGATCTTCAGGTCACCCGAACCGACAGTGCCGGTGATGGCATCGCCGCCGATGTTGCGGACATTGACGTCGCCCGAACCCAGCGACAGCAGATTCAGCGAACTGCCGCCATCGATGGTGAGGTCGCCGGAACCCACTGCAGCGTGGATGCTGCCACGGGTACCGCGGGCCACCGCGTCACCGGAGCCGACGTCCACGCTGAGCGACTGTGCGTTCTCCACGCTGGCGTCACCCGAGCCGACCTTGAACTGCAGCGGCAGGTTGTCCGGCACGCTGCCACGGATATCCAGCCAGGCGTAGCTGTTGCCCAGGCTGATGCCGCTTTGGCGGCCGTCGCGGCGCAGGCTCACCACCAGCTTGTCGCCCACCTTGCGCTGGTCCAGTACCAGCTGGTCCAGCCATTCCTGGCTGGACGCGCAGGCGCGGCCGTCCAGCTGGCCGCCGCCAGCGCTGGCGACCACCTTCAGGTCATGCTGGTTGACCTCGAACACCACCGTCCTGGCACCGGCCACGTCCAGCTTCAGCGCGCGGGCGGCAGTGAACTTGCAGTTCGGAGCATCGGCGGCCAGCGCCGACAACGGCAACAGCAACAACGCAGAACAGGCGAGCAGGGAACGCATGGGTGGTGCCTCCGGGTGGATGGAATCAGATCTCGCCGGCGCGCTTGCGCAGGCGGATGGCGAGGAAGATGAACAGTGCCCCGACGGCCGCACCGATCCACAGCTCCGGCATCGCCAGCGACTTCAGCTGCGAGGCGGGGGACATCAGGCTGACCACCGAATCCAGGTCGCGGCGCGAACCTTCACCTGCGCCGAGGCGGTACAGCAGGTCCATGCCGGGCACGCCGCCCAGCAGCAGGCGGCCGACGATGTTCTGCCAGAACCAGCCGGTGGTCAGGCCGAACAGCGGCATGATCTTGGTGGTGCTGACGATGACGCCGGCAAACAGTGGCAGCATCACCGCCCACAGGAACGGCTTGCTCTTGGCCCAGGCCGAGCACAGCAGCAGCCACCCTGCAGTGGGCAGGGCCCAAAGCGCGTAGACCGGAATCCAGCTCAGGTGGCCAGCGGCCAGGGTCAACGGGCTGGCGGGCCCCCAGATCAGCGCCATCGGGCTGCCACCGTGCATCAGCGCGACGATGCTGATGATCAGCATGAAGCCGAACATGGTGATGATGCCGGCAATCACCGCGATCAGCGGTGCCACGACCAGTGCGCTGATGACCTTGGACAGCACGGTCTGGGTATCCGACAGCGGCAACGACTTCCAGAACAGGATGCTGCGGTCGCGGCGGTCGTCGTACAGGGCGCCGAGGCAATAGAAGAACACCACGAAGGCCAGCACCAGGAACGGCCATGCCGAGCTGAGCACCAGGGTCAGGTCAAGGCCGTTACCGAGGTCGGCAAGGTCCTTGCCGTCGATGTTGCGGGTGAGCAGCGCCAGGTCCAGGCCATTGACGTTCACGCTCTCGCCATCGACATGCAGCGCACCGTTGCGCGCCGCGCGGTTCAGCGCGAACAGGCCGAAGGCGATGCCAACGGTGCTCATCACCAGCGATATCAGGCCGGCGATCAGCGGGGCATACAGGAAACCGCCGCGGTTTTCCCAGTACTCGCGCTTGAGCAGCCAGCGCAGCGTGCCGAGGGGGCTGACGGGATGGTTGACGGCATTCATGCGTAGGTCCCCTTCATGACGGCGACGAACAGGTCGGCCAGGCCCGGGCTGCGGGTCTCGCCAAGGGTGGAAAGCTGGGCGCGCGGTACGCCGTCGAACAGCATCACGGTCTTGCCGAACGCCAGGCTGCGTTCGTCGATCGGCTTCAGGGCGCGCGCGGTCTCCAGCTGGTCGGCGTTGACCAGCAGTTCCGTGTAACGCTGGCCGACCTCGTCCATTTCCGCATCGAGCACGATTCGGCCATCACGGATGAACATGACGTCGCTGAGGATGTGCTCGATCTCTTCCACCTGGTGGGTGGTGACGATGATGGTTTTCTGCTCGTCGAAGTAGTCTTCCAGCAGGCGCTGGTAGAACTCCTTGCGGTACAGGATGTCCAGGCCCAGGGTGGGCTCGTCCAGTACCAGGATGCGGGCATCGATGGCCATCACCAGCGCCAGGTGCAGCTGCACGATCATGCCCTTGGACAGCTCGCGCACGCGCTGCTTCGGCTGCAGCTTGGTGTTGGCCAGGAAGCGCTCGCAGCGGGCGCGGTCGAAGCGCGGATGCACGCCGGCGACGAAATCGATGGCTTCGCGCACCTTCAGCCAGCGCGGCAGCACGGCGACGTCGGCGATGAAGCAGATGTCGTTCATCAGTTCGTCGCGGTGCAGCCGCGGGTCGCGCCCGAGCACGCTCAACTCACCTTCCACCGAGGTGAGGCCAAGAATGGCCTTCAGCGCGGTGGTCTTGCCGGCGCCATTGGGACCGATCAGGCCGACGATGCGCCCGCTCGGAATGCTGAAGCTGGCACTGTCGAGGGCAACGGTGGACTTGTAGGCCTTGCGCAGGCCGCGGGCGGTGATGACCGGTTCGCTTGCGGTGCTATTCATCAGACTTTCCCCTGGGGCAGCAATTCGTCGAGGCTCAGGCCCAGGCGCTGGATGCGCTCCAGCACGGCCGGCCATTCTTCATTGAGGAAGCGCTCGCGCTCGCTGCTGCGCAGCTGCGTGGCGGCCTGCTCGGTCATGAACATGCCCAGCCCGCGGCGCTTTTCGACCAGGCCTTCGTCGGCCAGTTCCTGGTAAGCGCGCGAAACGGTGATGGGGTTCAGTTGGTAATCGGCGGCCACCTGGCGCACCGAAGGCAGGGCATCGCCCGGCTTGAGGATTCCGTCGAGCATCATGGCGATCACGCGCTCCTTCAACTGACGGTAGATGGGAGCGCCGTCGCTCCACTGGATGTCGCTCATATTCAGCTCCGTGGGGTCAGCGGCTGGGCGAACGAGAAATACGGCATGGACAGGGAGCTGTGCAGCCGACGCGGGGGAGGGGGGGAGGAATCGGCGTTCCCGGCCGGTGTAGCGATTGCATCCTGCGCACTGTCGGGCGAGGCGGGGGCGGTGGGCGTGGCCAGCCAGGCCAGCACGATCAGGGTCGAAACAGCAGCGGCCGCGGGTGCGGTGAGGTTGCGACGGATCCGGGCGTTCATGGCTTCCCCCTGTCTCAGGTGACTGGTGTTGTATGCAACTATAACACCGGCACGCCTACGTGCAACCCCTTGCCGTCCCCAACTGATGGCAGGGGTGGTCAAATCGCTGAAATATCCGTTTATCTGATTGATTCGGAAGGGAAATCAGGTTCTGGCGCGGGCCGACCCAGGCCCGCCTTCCATTCAGTGTTGTCCATGCTATGTCATTACTGCGCCGTTGCTGGCGGGTCGTGCAGGAAAGCGCCACGCCGCGCAAAGCCACAGGCGCCCCTTGCAACAAGGGGGAAGGGGGCCCGGTGCTATAGTTCGGCCGACTCCGGCCGCTACCGGCCGGCCCTGTGAATGGCCACCGCGGACTGCTCTCGATGCCCTTGCCGACCGTTATGCCGCGCCGCCTGCGCGGCCTGTCCCTGCTGACCCTGCTGGTAGCCGGCCTGGCCGGTTCCACCCAGGTGCTGGCGGCCGATCTTCTCGACCTCGACTACCGCCCGCTGGCCAGCAAGCAGCAGGTCAACCTGCAGCAGCGCTACCACGGGCAGGTGCTGCTGGTGGTCAATACCGCAAGCAAGTGCGGCTATACCCCTCAGTACGAAGGCCTGGAGGCGCTGCAGAAGCGCTATGCCGGCCGCGGCTTTGCCGTGCTCGGCTTCCCGTCCAACGATTTCAAGGGCCAGGAGCCCGGTGACGAGAAGCAGATCCAGGATTTCTGCACGCTCACCTACGGGGTCAAGTTCCCGATGTTCGAGAAGGTGCACGTGGTCGGTGCGGAGGCGACGCCGCTCTATCAACGGTTGACCGCGGCCACCGGCGTGGCACCGGGCTGGAATTTCCACAAGTACCTGGTCGGCCGCGATGGCAAGGTCATCGCCCAGTTCGCCAGCAAGGTGACGCCGGATGATCCGCAGCTGACTGCGGCCATCGACAAGGCGCTGGCCGCAGCGGCCGCACATTGATATCCGGCACGGATGCCTCGACATCGACGGCATGCGTGCGACAATGCTTCTTTTCGCGCCGACGTCGGCGCCCAGACACTTCCAGGAATGCAGCGAATGAAGATGGGAATGCGCGGCGCCGCGGCGTCGGTTCTGATTCTGGCGATGGGCACTTCAGGTGTCGCTCTGTCGCAACAATCGGCTGCCCCCGCAGCCGCCAAGGAGACCGCAACCTTGAATTCCCCCAAGCAGAAGCTCGGCTACGCCATCGGCCTGGACGTGGCCAAGTCGTTCACCCCGATCGCCGATGAGATCGACGTGGCCGCGCTGCGCACCGCCGTGGAGCGTTCGTTCGAAGGCCTGCAGCCGCAGATCACCCAGGAACAGGCCAAGGCCACCGACGCGGCCCTGCGCCAGGTCGTGATGGCCCGCAGCGGCCAGCAGGTGCCGGGCATGGCGCCGGGTTCGCAGCCGCCGAAGGTCGACCGCGTCAAGGTGTCGCAGATGATCGGTTCCTACTCTGTGGGCCCGTCGCTGGCGCAGCTGAAGGACGACATCGATGTTGCCTCGCTGTTTGACGCGATCAGCACCGGCCTGACCAAGGGCCAGCCGAAGATGACGGAAGCTGACGCGACCGCCACCATCCAGGCCTTCATGGGCAGCAAGCAGGCTGAAATGCAGGCCAAGGCTGCCGCTGCTGCGCAGACCAACCGCGAAGAAGGCAATGCCTTCCTGGCCAAGAACAAGACCCAGCCGGGCGTCGTGACGACGGCCTCGGGCCTGCAGTACCAGGTCATCCGCCCGGGTAGCGGCGAGCGCCCGCTGCCGAGCAGCAAGGTGCGCGTGAACTATGAAGGCAAGCTGCTCAACGGCACCGTGTTCGACAGCTCCTATGGTCGTCAGCCGGCCGAGTTCGGCCTGGACCAGGTGATCAAGGGCTGGACCGAGGGCGTTGCGCTGATGCCGGTCGGTTCGAAGTACCGCTTCTGGATCCCGGGCAATCTGGCTTATGGCGAGAACGGCACGCCGGGTGGCCCGATCGGCCCGAACGCGACTCTGACGTTCGACGTCGAGCTGCTGGGCGTCCTGCCGTAAGCCACCACGGAGCCTGCACGGACATGCGCGTTGCGATTTTCGGTACCGGTTATGTAGGTCTGGTGACCGGTACCTGCCTGGCCGATGTCGGTCATCAGGTGGTCTGCGTCGATATCGACCAGGCCAAGGTGGATGGCCTCAACCAGGGCATCATCCCGATCTATGAGCCCGGCCTGGAGCCGATGGTGAAGGCCAACCACGCCGCGTCGCGGCTGGCATTCACCACCGATGCCGCGTCCGCGATCGCGCATGGCCAGGTGGTGTTCATCGCCGTCGGTACCCCGCCGGACGAGGATGGCAGCGCTGACCTGCAGTACGTACTGGCCGTGGCCCGTACCATTGGCCGGCACATGAGCGTGCCGACCGTGGTGGTCAACAAGTCGACGGTGCCGGTGGGCACCGCCGACAAGGTGCGTGCGGCCATTGCTGAAGAACTTGCCGCGCGTGGCGCGGATATCACCTTTGACGTGGTGTCCAACCCGGAATTCCTGAAGGAAGGCGACGCGGTCGCCGACTGCATGCGCCCGGACCGCATCATCATTGGTGCGACCAGCGAGGAGTCGGTCGCGGTGATGCGTCGTCTGTATGCGCCGTTCAACCGCAACCACGACCGAGTGGTGGAAATGGACGTGCGCTCGGCCGAGCTGACCAAGTACGCGGCGAACGCGATGCTGGCGACCAAGATTTCGTTCATGAACGAAATCGCGAACATCGCCGAGCGCGTCGGTGCCGACGTCGAGCAGGTCCGCCAGGGCATCGGCTCGGACCCGCGCATCGGCTGGCACTTCATCTACCCGGGCGCCGGCTACGGTGGCTCCTGCTTCCCCAAGGACGTGCAGGCGCTGGCCCGCACCGCCCAGCAGCATGGTCTTGAGCCGAAGCTGCTGAACGCGGTGGAAGCGGTCAACGATGCGCAGAAGGGCCACCTGTTCGCCCTCATCCAGCGTCATTACGACAAGGGCGAGGACGAAGGCGTGCGCGGCAGGACCTTTGCCGTGTGGGGCCTGGCCTTCAAGCCGAACACCGACGACATGCGTGAAGCCTCCAGCCGTCGCCTGCTGGCGCAGCTGTGGGAGGGCGGTGCCACGGTGCGTGCCTACGACCCGGAAGCGATGCATGAATCGCAGCGCATCTTCGGCGAGCGCGATGACCTGGTGTTCTGCAGCAGTGCTGATGAGGCCCTCGAAGGGGCCGACGCGCTGGTGGTGGTCACCGAGTGGAAGCAGTTCCGCAGCCCCGACTTCCAGAAGCTGCGCGAGCAGCTGAAGGACGCGGCGGTGTTCGATGGGCGCAATCTGTACGATCCTGCCGAAGTGGAAGCTGCCGGCCTGGCGTACTACGGCATTGGCCGGGGGCGTTCGCTGCATGTCTGACCTGCTGCCGACCGAACGCGAGCAGGCGCTGGAAGCGCGCCTGGTCGAACTGGAAATGCGCGTGTCCTTCCAGGAACAGGCGCTTGCCGAATTGAGCGATGCGCTGGCCGATGCCCGCATGCAGGGCATGCGCAACGCCGACGTGCTGCGTGTGCTGCTGGAGGACCTGGGCAAGGTCCGCAACGCACTGAATTCTTCCGATCCGGCGAGCGAACCACCGCCGCCGCACTACTGATCCGAATCCTATGAGCGATACCCTCCGCGACCAGCTGATGGGCCTGGGCTTCAGGCCCGCGCCCAAGCCCGAGCGCAAGAATGATGGCCCCCGCCGTGATGGCCGCCCGCAGGGCAAGGGTGGCAACGGCAATGGAAAGCCGCAGGGCGCTGGCAAGGGCGAGCACAAGCCCGGCGAGCGTCGCGGGCATGGCCACGGTGGCCCGGGCAGGCCCGGCCAGTCGCGTGGCCCGGGCCAGCAGGGCCCGCGCAAGCCGCGCAGCGCCGAAGAGATGGATCTGGCCAAGGCCTATGCCATCCGTGCGCAGCGTGAGAAGGAAGAGCGCATCGAGACCGAGCGCCTGAAGCAGGAAGAAGCACGCGTGCGCCGCGAGGCGAAGGCCAAGCTGGAAGAACTGCTGAAGGACAAGGGCCTGAACTCCGAGGCGGCTGATATCGCTCGCCACTTCCCGTATGGCGGCAAGATCAAGCGCATCTACGTGACCGCCGAACAGCTGACCGCGCTCAATGCCGGTGAGCTGGGCGTGGTCCAGCTCAATGGCCGTTACCTGCTGGTGACCGCCGAAGTGCTGGCACAGTCCGAAGCGGTGTTTGCCGCATCGGTGGCACTGAAGGTCGACCCGAACGCGCCGGCCGAGGAAGATCCCTACGCAGACCCGCAGTACCAGGTACCGGACGACCTGGTCTGGTAACTGCACCTGCTGCACGATGAAAACGCCGGGCATTGCCCGGCGTTTTCGTTACCGGACGCGCGCAGTGCTGCGGCGTGCACGGATCAACGGCAGGCTCAGCGCGAAGAAGCACAGCAGTGCGCCGACCAGAGCGAATCCGCTACCGGCGAGGAAGGCCGTGCGTCCCTCGTCGATCTTCCACAGTTGGCCGGCGATGAGCGCGCCCAGCACGCCGCCGACACCGGACGAGAAACCGTACAGCAGGCCCTGGCCATGGCCATTGAGGCGTCCGGGGAAGTAGATCGCCAGCATCTGCATCGCCGCGGCGAAGAACGCGGCAAAGCCCAGCGCGTGCGCGGTCTGCGCCAGCAGCATCACCGGCAGGTTTTCCGGGAACAGTGCGGTCACCGCCCAGCGCAGGCAGGAACTGACCAGCGCGATCAGCAGCATCCAGCTGGCGTCATAGCGGCGGAAGAAGCGGCCGATGGTGAAGAACACGCCCACTTCGAACACCACGCCGATGGTCCAGAGCAGGCCGAGCGTGGATGTGCGATAGCCGTGGTGGTCCATGTAGACCGAGAAGAAGGTGTAGTACGGGCCGAACGAGAGCTGCTCCATGAAAGCGGCCAGGAAGAACGCCAGCACCGGCGGGCGGCGCACGATCTGCCAGAAGCCGCTGGCATCGCCGCCGGTCCTGCCGATGTCGCGTGCGTAGTGGTTGCTGAAGGCCGAGGCGACCAGCAGGACGAACAGCGGCAGCATCATCCAGGGCAGCAGCCCGGCGCGGCCGGCGGTGCCGTCACCTTCGATCAGCCAGCCGAACAGGGTGACGATGGCGATGAACCCAAGCGAACCCCAGACCCGGATCAGGCCGTAGCGATGGCTGTCGCTGCCGAGATGGGTGAGGGTGATCGACTCGAACTGCGGCATCACCGCGTTGTAGAAGAAGCAGAACACGATCATCGCCGGATACATCCATGGCTGCGGCAGAGGCAGCAGGAATGCGGCGAAGCTGATCAGGGTCAGTACGCAGCCGATGCGCAACAGTCGGATCGGCCGCGGTGAGGTGGCTGCCAGCGAGGTCCAGGCACTGGGTGCAACCACGCGTGTGGCATACCACAGCCCCATCATCACGCTGATGGCGGTCACGCTCATCCCGCGTGCAGTGAGGAACAGGCTCCAGTACGGAGTGAACGCGCCCAGCGCCGCGTAATAGAACAGGTAGAAGCTGGAAAGACGGGCAACGGGAACGGTCATCGCGGAATGATGAAGCAAAAAGGGGACGGAGGGGATTAAGTCGTTTGAGGCACAAACGACTTAATCCCCTCCGTCCCCTTTTCGGGTCATTCGGGATCGTAGTCGAGGTTGGAGGCCAGCCAGCGCTCGGCCTGGGCGCGCTCCACGCCCTTGCGCCGGGCGTAGTCGGTGACCTGCTCGCGGCTGAGGCGCCCGACCACGAAGTACTGGCTTTGCGGATGGCTGAAGTAGTAGCCCGATACCGCGGCGGTCGGAAGCATCGCAAAGCTCTCGGTCAGTTCCATGCCGGCGTTGGCCTCGGCCCGCAGCAGATCGAACAGGCGCCGCTTCTCGCTGTGCTCGGGGCACGCCGGATAGCCGGGAGCGGGGCGGATGCCACGGTACTGCTCATCGATCAGGGCGTCGTTGTCCAGCGTCTCGGCCTGGTCATAACCCCAGAATTCCGTGCGTACACGCTGATGCAGGCGCTCGGCCAGGGCTTCGGCGAAGCGGTCGGCCAGGGCCTTCAGCAGGATCGCGTTGTAGTCGTCATGCTCGGCTTCGAAGCGCGCCACGTGGGCATCGATGCCGATGCCGGCAGTGACCGCGAACGCGCCGATCCAGTCCTGCCTGCCGCTGTCGGTCGGCGCGATGAAATCGGCCAGGCAGAAATCCGGGCGCTCGGCCGGCTTGTCCACCTGCTGGCGCAGGAAGTGCAGGGTGGTCTCGCCCTGTGGGTGCTGCACGCGCACGTCGTCGCCGACGCTGTTGGCCGGCCACAGGCCGAACACGGCCTTGGCGGTCAGCCACTTCTCGCCGACGATGCGGTCGAGCATCGCGCGGGCATCGCGGTACAGCTCGCTGGCCTGGCTGCCGACGATCTCGTCGGTGAGGATCGCCGGGAACTTGCCGGCAAGCTCCCAGGCCTGGAAGAACGGCGTCCAGTCGATGTACTCGACCAGCTCGGCCAGCGGATAGTCATCGAAGACGTGCAGGCCTGGCTGCTTCGGCGCGGGCGGCGTGTAGTTCCCCCAGTCGCCCTGGAACTTCTGCCCGCGTGCATGTTCCAGCGGCACCAGGCGCTTGGCATCGCCACGATTGCGGTGCCGTGCCCGGATCTCGGCATAGTCGGCCTCGTTGGCGGCAACGAAGGCTTCGCGCAGGTCGCGCGAGATCAGCGACTGGGCCACGCCGACCGCGCGCGAGGCGTCCTTCACCCACACCGTAGGCGCTTTGTAGTGCGGGTCGATCTTCAACGCGGTGTGCGCGCGCGAGGTGGTGGCGCCGCCGATCAGCAGCGGCAGATTGAAACCCTGGCGCTCCATCTCGCGGGCGACGTGGCTCATCTCCTCCAGCGAGGGAGTGATCAGACCGGACAGGCCGATCAGGTCGGCGTTGTGCTCGCGCGCGGCATCGAGGATCTTCTGCGCCGGCACCATCACGCCAAGGTCGACCACCTCGAAGTTGTTGCAGGCCAGGACCACGCCGACGATGTTCTTGCCGATGTCATGCACATCGCCCTTCACCGTGGCCATGATGATCTTGCCGTTGCTCTTGGCAGTGTCGCCGCTGCGCGCCTTCTCCGCCTCGATGTACGGCAGGAGGTAGGCCACGGCCTTCTTCATCACACGCGCGGATTTCACCACCTGCGGCAGGAACATCTTGCCGGCGCCGAACAGGTCACCGACGATGTTCATGCCGTCCATCAGCGGGCCCTCGATCACGTCCAGCGGGCGGCTGGAGGCCTGTCGGGCCAGTTCGGTGTCTTCCTCAACGAAGGCATCCAGGCCGTGCACCAGTGCATGCGCCAGGCGCTGCGCCACCGGCTTGTCGCGCCAGGCCAGGTCTTCGGTCTTCGCCGCACCCTTCCTGCCCTTGTAGCGCTCGGCGATCTCCAGCAGGCGTTCGGTGGCATCGCTGCGGCGGTTGAGGATCACATCCTCCACGCGCTCACGCAGCTCCGGCTCCAGCTCATCGTAGATCGGCATGGCACCGGCATTGACGATGCCCATGTCCATGCCGGCGGCGATGGCGTGGTACAGGAACACCGAATGGATGGCCTGGCGCACCGTTTCGTTGCCGCGGAACGAGAACGAGACGTTGGAGACACCACCGGAGACGTGGCAGTGCGGCAGCGTCTGCTTGATGATGCGGGTGGCTTCGATGAAGTCCACCGCATAGTTGTCATGTTCTTCGATGCCAGTGGCGACGGCGAAGATGTTCGGGTCGAAGATGATGTCCTGCGGCGGGAAGCCGATCTCGTCGACCAGGATGCGGTAGGCGCGGGTACAGATCTCGACCTTGCGCGCACACGTATCGGCCTGCCCGCTTTCATCGAAGGCCATGACCACCGCGGCGGCGCCATAGCGCAGGACCTTGCGCGCGTGTTCGCGGAAAAGCGCCTCGCCTTCCTTCAGCGAGATCGAGTTGACCACGCTCTTGCCCTGCAGGCACTTCAGGCCGGCCTCGATCACGCTCCACTTGGAGGAGTCGACCATCACCGGGATGCGGGCGATGTCCGGCTCGGACATGATCAGGTTGAGGTAGCGGGTCATCGCCGCTTCCGAATCGATCAGGCCCTCGTCCATGTTGACGTCGAGGATCTGCGCGCCGCTTGCCACCTGCTGGCGGGCCACGTCCACCGCTTCTTCGTAGCGGCCTTCCTTGATCAGCTTGCGGAACTGCGCGCTGCCGGTCACGTTGGTGCGTTCGCCGACGTTGATGAACAGCAGGTCCGGGGTGATGACCAGGGGTTCCAGGCCGGACAGGCGGGTAGGGCGGACAGGCGTCATGGCAGGCGTCGGCTCAGCAGCAATAGGGCGGGAAGTGCGGAACGGTGGCGGCGACATTCATGCGGCCTGCTCCCGGGTGCCGGGCAGTGCGCGCGGCGGCAGCCCGGCCACAGCCGCGGCAATGGCGCGGATATGGTCGGGCGTGGAGCCGCAGCAGCCGCCGACCAGGTTCAGCAGGCCATCTTCGGCGAAGCCTCGCAGGGTGCTGGCCATGTCCTCCGGCGTCTCGTCATACTCGCCGAAGGCATTGGGCAGGCCGGCATTGGGGTGTGCGCTGACGTAGCAGTCGGCGACCTGCGCAAGGGTTTCCACGTGCGGTCGCATCGCATCGGCGCCCAGCGCGCAGTTCAGCCCGATCGACAGCGGCCGTGCATGCGCCAGCGAGGCATGGAAGGCTTCCGCAGTCTGCCCGGACAGGGTGCGACCGGAAGCGTCGGTGATAGTGCCGGAGATCATCACCGGCAACCGCGCGCCGCGCGCATCGAACGCTTCCTCCAGCGCATACAGCGCGGCCTTGGCGTTGAGCGTGTCGAAGATGGTCTCGACCATGATGGTGTCGGCGCCGCCGTCGATCAGGCCCTCGATGGCTTCGCGGTAGGTGTCGCGCAGTTCGTCGAAGCTGGTGTTGCGGAAGCCCGGATCGTTCACGTCCGGGCTGATCGAGGCGGTGCGGCTGGTCGGGCCGACCACCCCGATCACGAAGCGCGGCTTCCCCGGGGTGGTTGCGGCCACGGCGTCACAACAGGTGCGCGCGACCGCAGCGCCGGCCTTGTTCAACTCGTACACCAGGTGTTCGAGGTGGTAGTCGGCCTGGCTGACCGAGGTTGCATTGAAGGTGTTGGTTTCGACCAGGTCCGCGCCCGCTTCCAGGTAGGCGGTGTGGATGTCTGCGACGATCTGCGGCCGGGTCAGCAGCAGCAGATCGTTGTTGCCCTTCAGGTCATGGCCCTCCGGCGTGCCGTGGTCGCAGCCGGGGCCATGGCTGTGATCGTAACCGCCGGCGAAGCGTTCGCCACGGTAATCGTCTTCCTGCAGGCCGTGGCGCTGGATCATCGTGCCCATCGCACCGTCGATGATCAGGATCCGCTCGCGCAGGGCGTCGAGCAGGGCGTTGGCACGCTCAGGATGCAACCAGGGCAGGGCAGGCATGGCGTTCTCGGGCTCAGGGTTTGTGGGCGATCAGCGAAATCACTTCGAAGTGCGGCGGACGCTTCTCGCGGGTGACCGTCTCCAGGCTGGATACCTGCAGGCCGGCCTTGTCGACGAACCTGCGCAGCTCCTTGTCGCTGAAGCCGAGGTTGACGTGGCCGTAGGCCTCCACCGCGGCCTTGTGTTCATGGCGGGCCAGGCTGCACAGCAGCAGGCGCCCGCCCGGGCGCAGCACGCGCGCGCCTTCGGTCACCGCCTGCGCCGGCTTGCTGGCGTAGGTCAGCGCGTGCATCAGCACTACCAGATCGAAACTGTTGTCCTTGAAGGGCAGCGCATGCATGTCGCCCTCGCGCACTTCCACGTTGGGCAGACGGCGCAGGCGCTCGCTGGCGGCGGCGACCACGCGCGCGCTGGTGTCGATGCAGATGTAGCGCTTGGCATGCGGGGCCACCAGTTCGGCCAGCACGCCGTCACCAGAGGCGATGTCCAGCACGTCGCCGGTCTCCAGCAGCGGCAGCGCGGTGCGGGCGAGGGCTTCCCAGGTGCGCCCCGGGGAGTAGTGGCGTTCCATGTCGCCGGCCACGCTGTCGGCCCAGTTCTGGTCGGAGGCGCGGTGGGCCAGCACGGCAGCGACGCGTTCAGCGTCCTGGCGCAGCAGCGGGTCATCGCTTCCGTTGCTCAAGGCATGCCACAATGCACGCTGCGCGGGGTCCAGCTGGGCCTCGTCGAAGCGGTAATAGGCCGATACGCCCGCACGGCGGTCGCGGACCAGGCCGGCTTCCTTCAGGCGCGCCAGGTGGGTGGACACGCGTGGCTGTGCCAGCCGGGTGATCGCCGACAGTTCGGCCACGGTCAGTTCCTCCTGCTCCAGCAGCGCCAGCAGGCGCACGCGGGTCGCATCGGCGAACACCTTCAGGCGGGTCGACCAGTCTTCAAGATCCATAAATATCTACCTATCGCGATATAGAGATATATTCGCTGAAAGGGCCCGTCGCGGTCAAGTCGCCAGCGTACGGAAACAGCCGGGCCCCGGTACAATCGGGGCACCTGGGCGCGCCGTATGTAGCCCATAACTTCATGTACCCGGGAGGGTGTTGTGGATTTCAGCTTTACCGAAGAGCAGTTGATGCTGCAGGACGTTGCGCGGCGCATCGCGCAGGAGAAGATCGCCCCGAGCGCGGAGCACCATGACCGTACCGGCGAGTTCCCGCTCGACAACATCCGCCTGCTGGGCGAGAACGGCCTGATGGGCATCGAAGTGCCGACCGAATACGGTGGCGCGGGCATGGACCCGGTTGCGTACGTGCTGGCGATGGTGGAGGTCGCCGCCGCCGACGCAGCCCATTCGACCATCATGTCGGTCAACAACTCGCTGTTCTGCAACGGCATCCTCACCCACGGTACCGAGCAGCAGAAGCAGACCTACGTGCGTGCGATCGCCGAGGGCGAGGCCATCGGCGCGTTCGCGCTGACCGAGCCGCAGTCCGGCTCCGATGCCACCGCCATGCGCTGCCGCGCGGTGAAGCAGGCCGACGGCACCTTCGTCATCAACGGCAAGAAGAGCTGGATCACCTCCGGCCCGGTGGCCAGGTACATCGTGCTGTTCGCGATGAGCGAGCCGGACAAGGGCGCGCGTGGCATCACCGCCTTCCTCATCGATACCGACAAGGCGGGCTTCGGTCGCGGCAAGACCGAGCCGAAGCTGGGCATCCGCGCTTCGGCCACCTGCGAGATCGAGTTCAACGATTACGTGGCGCAGGCCGAAGACGTGCTGGGCCAGGAAGGCGAGGGCTTCAAGATCGCCATGAGCGTGCTCGATGCCGGCCGCATCGGCATCGCCTCGCAGGCCATCGGCATCGCCCGCGCCGCCTATGAGGCGACCCTGGAGTACGTGAAGGAGCGCAAGGCGTTCGGCGCGGCCATCGGCACCTTCCAGATGACCCAGGCCAAGATCGCCGACATGAAGTGCAAGCTGGACGCAGCGCTGCTGCTGACCCTGCGTGCCGCGTGGGTGAAGAGCCAGGGCAAGCGTTTCAGCACCGAAGCAGCGGTGGCCAAACTGACCGCTTCGGAAGCAGCGATGTGGATCACCCACCAGGCGGTGCAGATCCACGGCGGCATGGGGTACTCGAAGGAGATGCCGCTGGAGCGTTACTTCCGTGATGCCAAGATCACCGAGATCTACGAGGGCACCTCGGAGATCCAGCGCCTGGTGATCGCGCGCAACGAGACCGGGTTGCGCTGATGGACGCGACGGGGCGGCGATTGCCGCCCCGTTTCCTTTGTGCGATCAACGTGGCAATCGGCAAACGATATCCGTTCCGTTCCATTCACAGACGATCTGCAGCGACTCAGGTGGAGCACCGGGGAACATGTTCACCCCATAGAGGCGACCGGAGTCGATCCATCGATCCAGATCGTCCCGGCTGTTGAAGTTGTAGGTGCCGGCGAAGTGTTGGGCCAGGCCGGGGCTGGTTGCCGCGCCGTCGGGAATCATGTTGCCATTGGCGTCCTTGCTCTGGCCTTGCACGTATCTGGCGGTGTCCACTGACGAAGAGACGATGGCCAGCGTAGTCTTCGAGCCATCGCGCCAGGTGATCCTGTAGATTGCACCGTCGATTCCGAGGGCCTTGCTGACGAAGCTAAGGCCGATCGAGGACAGGAATGTCGCCATGCTGTTCCAGGCCCTCGACGATGTCGTGGCGCCTGTGAATGCCTTGCCCATGGCGCTCTCCAGCCTGAATCGCTCGGTTGCCATCTGCACGACATCGTAGGCGTTGAGGTTCTTGTGCTCTTCCGGGAAGCCTATGCCGTTGGCGTATTGCGGGTCATCAGGATGAACCTCGTACTGGACTCCTCTTCCGGCCCACTGCCGCGGCGCGAACTGTACGGTTGGCACGTTGTTGTCGAGCATCCCCATGATCCGATTGAAGGATGCGTTGATTGGCTCGGGGATCTGCGCCCTGGTGGCGCGATACCGACGCAGCTCGCGATCGTATTCCACATCGAAGCCATGGAGCCGGCGCTGCTGGAAGTCGACGACGATGGTGGGCCCCGTGCCCGAGTAAAGCGCCAGTGCGCGTGGATCGCGACAGTTGTCGCAGACGAGGACACCTGCCGCATGTGCGTCCTGGACGCTGCTGGCCGCGAAGAGCGCGCCAAGCAGAAGGGCGGGGCGGCTGAAGCGTCGTAGTGGTGCTCTTTCCATGAACTGTCTCCTGGGCGGCATCGGATCGATTGCCGTGGAGGCATCTGGATAGCAACGATCCGGGCGTGCCGCACTTCTGCGCGCCCAGGAATCCAAAGCGGGGGCCTTATGCGAAACCGGTAGACGCCTTGAGCGCCTCGTTGTCGGCGCAGCAGTGGAAGGGACTTTTCAGTACAGGCCGTATGCGACCGGTCTCCGGGCAGGCGACATGCCAACGATCCATTGGCATTCCCGCTCCTTGGTCGCAGAATGCTCCACCGTTCATGGACGCCACCACATGCTCATCTATCGAGGCGCAGGGCTGCTGACCCTGCTCACACCGATCGCTGCCGTGCTGCTCATCCTCATCCTGTTCCCGGATCCAGCGGTGGGTCGCGGCAATACTTCACTCAGCCAGGTCCTGCTGGCGTTCGGCCTTGGCTCGGCAATCAACACGGTGCTGGGTTTCGTGCTCAATCGAAAGCCGCGTGCACCTGGGCAGCATGCTCCGCATCACTTCTTCTTCCTGCCGATGCAATGGCCTGCACTGGCGATTGTGGCGGCATGCGTGGTGATCGCAGTGTTGCGCTGAGACGCTGCCCGGACAGCGCCCACCAAGGTTGGCGACTACCGGGTATGCCGTTGCCCCGGTAGATGCCAACCTGGGGCGGCATGGATCCAGAAGCGGCAACAACAAAGGCCCCGGATCGCTCCGGGGCCTTTCTCGTTTCAGTTCACCGCTGGATCAACGATCCGGACGGTGTGCTGCATCCGCGTCGCGCTGGCGTTCCATGAACTCCTTGGACGGTTCATCCAGCTTGTCGCCCAGCATGCGGCGCACGACCACGAAGAACACCGGGATCATCAACAGGCCGAGCAGGGTGGCGAACAGCATGCCGCCGATCACGCCGGTACCGATGGCGTGGCGGGAGTTGGCGCCCGCGCCGGTGGAGATCGCCATCGGGATCACGCCCATGATGAACGCGAACGAGGTCATCAGGATCGGGCGGAAACGCAGGCGGGCCGCTTCGATGGTGGCATCGCGCAGGTTCTTGCCGGCGGCGCGCTGCTCCACCGCGAACTCCACGATCAGGATCGCGTTCTTCGCCGCCAGGCCGATCACGGTGATCAGGCCGATCTTGAAGAACAGATCGTTGGGCAGGCCACGCAGCATCGACAGGCCCAGCGCGCCCAGCACGCCCAGCGGTACCACCAGCAGCACCGCTACCGGGATCGACCAGCTTTCATACAGCGCGGCCAGGCACAGGAACACCACCACGATGGACAGCACCAGCAGCAGGGTCGCGGCGTTGCCGGCCAGGATTTCCTGGTAGGACATGCCGGACCAGTCGTAGCCGAAGCCGGCCGGCAGGTCTTCGTTGACGATGCTTTCCATGGTCTGCATCGCTTCACCCGAGCTGGTGCCCGGGGCCTGCGAGCCGACGATGTTGATCGCCGAGTAACCGTTGTAGCGGCTCAGTGACGGCGGTGCCGACACCCACTCGGACTTGACCACCGTGTTGAGCGGGATCATCGCGTTGGTGCCATCGGCATTGGTGGTCAGGCTGGACGGGCTGTAGAAGCTCTTCAGCGATTCCTGGCCGGTGCGGTACGGACCATCGGCCTGCATGGTCACGCGCTTGATGCGGCCTTCGTAGAAGAAGTCGTTGACGTACACCGGGGCCAGCATCAGCTGGATGGTGCTGTACACGTCCGACACCGACATGCCCATCGACTGCGCCTGCACGCGGTCCACATGCAGCTGCAGCTGCGGCGCGTTTTCCAGGCCGTTCGGGCGCACGCCGACCAGGTGGTCCGGCTTCTGCGCGGCCTGGCCGAGCAGGATGTTGCGGGCCTGCGTCAGCTGCTCGTAACCGGCACCACTGCGGTCCTGCAGCCACATGTCGAAGCCGCCGAACTGGCCAAGGCCCTGCACGGTGGGCAGGTTGACCACGAAGATCTGCGCTTCCTTGATGCCGTAGAACGCGCCGTTCATGTTCTGGATGAACTCGGGTGCGGTGAACTTGCGTTCTTCCCACGGCTTCAGGCGGATGAAGCCCATGCCCACGTTCTCGCCGGAGCCGACGAAGCTGAAGCCGGCCACCTGCAGCATGCCTTCATAGCCATCCTGCTTTTCCAGGATGCCACGCATCTGCGCGAACACTTCGTTGGTCTGGCCCTTGGTCGAGCCCGGCGGCAGCTGCACGATCGCCAGCGCATAGCCCTGGTCTTCTTCCGGCAGGAAGCTGCCCGGCATGCGGGTGAACAGGAAGCCGCACAGTGCGGTGAGCACCACGAACAGGATCATCCAGCGCGGCGCATGGCGCACCGCCGAGGTGATGTGGCCGACATAGGTGTGGCTGATCTTGTCGTAGTACTTGTTGAAGGTGCGGTAGACGATGTTCGGGTTGTCGTTGTGCGTCGGCTTCAGGAAGGTCGCGCACAGCGCTGGGGTGAAGCCCAGCGCCAGGAACGCCGAGAACGCCATCGAAATGGCGATGGTCAGGGCGAACTGCTTGTAGATCTCACCGGCGGCGCCGCCCTGCAGGGCGGACGGGATGAACACCGCAGCCAGCACGACGGTGATCGCCACCACCGCGCCGGTGATCTGGGTCATCGCCTTCTGCGTGGCCGGCTTCGGCGCCAGGCCTTCCTCGGTCATGATGCGTTCGACGTTCTCGATCACCACGATCGCGTCATCGACCACGATGCCGATTGCCAGCACCATCGCGAACAGGGTCAGCTGGTTGATCGTGAAGCCGATCATCCACATGCCCAGGAAGGTACCGAGCAGCGCCACCGGGATGACCAGGGTCGGGATCAGCGTGGCGCGGAAGTTCTGCAGGAAGATCAGCATCACCAGGAACACCAGGAACACTGCTTCAAACAGCGTCTTGACCACTTCCTGGATCGAGATCTTGACGAAGGTGGTGCTGTCGTACGGCGAGAACCAGGTCACCCCGGACGGGAAGCTGGGCTGCAGCTCGTCCATCTTGGCGCGCACCGCCTCGGCCACGTTCAGGGCGTTGGCGCCCGGCAGCAGCTGGATGGCGAAGGCACCGGTCGGCTTGCCGTTGTACTGGGTGTCGAAACCGTAGTTGTTGGCACCGAAGGCAACGCGGGCGATGTCCTTCAACAGCACCCGCGAGCCGTCAGCGTTGGCGCGCAGGATGATGTTCTCGAACTCCTGCGGCGAACTGAAGCGGCCTTCGGCCGAGACCGTGGCGGTGAAGTGCTGGCCTTCCGGCGACGGATCCGAGCCAAGCGCACCGGCGGCGAACTGCACGTTCTGCGCGCGCACCGCAGCCAGCACCTGGCTGGCCGACAGGCCATAACCCTGCATCTTTTCCGGGTTCAGCCAGATGTTCATGGCGTACTCGGAACCGAACTGCTGGGTGCTGCCGACGCCGGGGATACGCGAGACCTGGTCGAGCACGCGCGAACCAACGATGTCGTTCAGCGCATCACGGTTGATGGTCGGGGTATCGGACTGCAGCGCCACCACCATCAGGAAGCCGGCGTTGGCCTTGGCCACCACCACGCCCTGCTGGGTCACTTCCGAAGGCAGTCGGGGCGTGGCCAGCGAGACCTTGTTCTGCACCTGCACCTGGGCGATGTCCGGATCGGTACCCGTCTCGAAGGTCAGGGTGATCTGCGCACGGCCGTTGGACGACGAGGAAGAGCTGAAGTACAGCAGGTGATCGATACCGGTCAGCTGCTGCTCGATCACCTGGGTGACCGATTTTTCCGTGGTGTCGGCACTGGCGCCCGGGTAGGTGGCCGAGACGGTGACCTGCGGTGGGGCGATGTTGGGATAGGACTCCACGCCCAGGTTGAGGATCGCGATCACGCCGCTGAGCGAGATCAGGATCGCCACCACCCAGGCGAAGACTGGATGTTCGATGAAAAATTTAGGCATGACGGAAGGTTCCCGTTACTGCTTGTTCGAATCGGTGGCGGCCGGCTTGGCCGCATCGGCCTGCTCGGGCTTGGCCGCGTCGGCCGGTGCCTTGCCAGCAGCCGGTGCGGTGCCCGCCGCAGCGGCGCCGCCTGCGGCCGGCTTGCCGTTGGCGTCCTGCCCCGGGGTCCACGGCTTGGCCACCGCCGGTGCACCTTCCTTGACCTTCTGCACGCCGGCCACGATCACCTTGTCGCCGGCGGCCAGGCCGTCGCTGACCAGCCAGTTGCCGTTCTGCGCGCCATCGGTCTTCACGTTCTTGCGCGCGACCTTGCCGTCGGCGCCGACCACCATCACGTAGCCGCCGGTGGTGTCGCGCAGCAGGGCCTGCTGCGGTACCAGGAAGGCATTGTTGCGTTCGCCCAGGTTGGCCTGGAAGCTGACGAAGGCGCCCGGCAGCAGGATCTGCTGCGGGTTCGGCAGCAACGCGCGCAACGACACCGCACCGGTGGCCGGGTCGACCGTGGTCGAGGAGAAGTCCAGGGTGCCCGGCTCGCTGTAGGTGCTGCCATCGGCCAGCTTGACGTTCACCGTGGCCTTGCCGTCGCCCGACAGCGCCAGCGCGCCCTTGGCCTGTTGCGCGCGCAGCTGGGTCAGCTCGTCCACGCTCAGCGAGAAGTTCACGTACAGCGGGTCGAGCTGGTCGACGGTGGTCAGCAGGGTCACATCGCCCTGGCCGACCAGCGCGCCTTCGGTGACCTGCTGCTTGTTGGCCACGCCGCTGATCGGTGCGGTTACTTCGGTGTAGCCCAGGCTGATGCGCGAGGAAGTCACCGCTGCTTCGGCCTGCTTGACCGCCGCCAGCGCGGTACGCTCGGCCGATTCAGCGTTGTCCAGGTCGGACTTGGAGACGAACTGCTGCGGCGCCAGCGAACGTGCACGGTCGGCGGCCACCTTGGCGTTGGCGTAGGTCGCGCGGGCCGAGGCCAGCTGTGCTTCGGAGGCGTTGAGCGAGGCGCGCAGCGGCGCCGGGTCGATCAGGAACAGGGTCTGGCCCTGCTTGACCTGCGAGCCTTCCTGGTAGACGCGCTTGAGCAGCACGCCCGGCACGCGCGCACGCACGTCGGCGCTGCGGAACGGCGACAGGCGACCGACCAGCTCGCGCTGCAGCGGCAGGGTCTGCGGCTTGGCGTCGATCACGCCCACCTCCGGCGGCGGGGGCGTCTGCTGTTCCGGCTTCTTGCAGGCAGCCAGCGCGACAGCAACGGCGCACGTCAAGGCAAGGGTGCGGAGTGGGGCGGTCATCAGGAGGAACTCCGGGGTTGGTTTGAAGACGGGGCCGGCGACGGCTGAGGCGCGAAGGCGCGCAGGAAGCTGTCGACGGAGAACTCTGCCCAGCGCCGACGCAGCCGCGCGTCATCACGATGGGGGGTATGGAAACGCTGTTTGTCGAAATCCTGACCGGCAATCATGCTCAGCAGCAGTTCGGCCATGAAGTGCGGGTCGTCATGCCGGAGCTGGCCACGCATGCAAACGGTTTCAATCCATTCAGCAAGATGAAGCGTCAGTGCGCCGGCTCCGTGCCGGTACAGCGTACGCGCCTCTTCGGGAAACTGGGCCGCGTCGGCGGCGATCAGCCGGCAGGCCTGGCCCACGTGCGGTTGGTTGAAGTGCTCCAGGAAGTCGGTGGCGAACTGGAGCAGGCTGGCACGCAGGTCGTCAGTGCGGAGTGCACGAACCATGGCGCCGGTAGCGTGGCCGACGTGGCGCTGCATCACCCGGCGCAGCAGTTCCTGCTTGCTGCCGTAGCGCGAGTACAGGGTCTGCTTGGAGCAGCCGGCGTGCTGGGCCACCGCCTCCATGCTCATCTGCATGCCCTGCTGGGCCAGCAGTTCGCGTACGGCGTCGAACACACGCTCATCGCGTGCATCGAGGGCAACGGGGAGGTAGGCCGGGTTCACGCGGTGGACTATACCGTCCAGTTCAGGATTGTGGAATCGCGTCGGCGTCGCCGCGTGTGTCTTCCGGTAACACGTTTTGCCGATCCTGTCGGCAGTGCTGAAACAGGCGCCAGCACCATACCGGTGCGAACTGAATAGGCGTTTGAACCGCAGCAAACCCGAATCTGCTTATTCCGTCCTGCAGCAAGGCCTTTTCGCGCGGTAGGGCTACAATTTCATTTTCCCAACTGAGCAAGCGCATCGCTCTGCCATGAAACCGCAAAAAACCGCAGCCAAGACCGTGAAGAACAAGACGAAACCAGCAGAGTCGGAGGTCGCAGTGACCGCTGGTTTCTCCCTGGAGCCGGTGTACACGGCCTTGCGCAAGCGCTACCCCGCGGCCGCACAGGCCGAAGCAGTGGCCTTTGCCACTGACTTCTACAAGCGCATGGAGTCGGACGAGTTCCCGCACCACAGCGCTGAAGAGTGGGCCGCTCTCGCGGCTGAGACGCTGGAATTCGCCCGTGCCCGCAAGGCCGGCAAGGCCAACGTCCGCGTGTTCAATCCGACCGCGAAGGCCAACGGTTGGGAATCGCCGCACACCGTGCTGCAGATCGTCAACGACGACATGCCGTTCCTGGTCGACACCGTCACCATGTCGCTGGCCGAACAGGGCGTGGGTGTCCACGTGCTGGGCCACCCGGTGCTGCGCTTCACCCGCGACAAGGCCGGCAAGCTGGTCAAGGTCGGCGAGGGTGATGCCGAGTCGGTGATGCTGCTGGAAATCGACCGCCAACCGGCCGAAGCCATGGCGGCCATCGAGCAGGCCATCAACAAGGCGCTGGATGAAGTGCGTGCGATCGTGCGTGACTGGCAGCCGATGAAGGACAAGGCGCTGGCACTGGCCGACGACCTGGGCAGCCGCCAGCTGCCGGTCGACGCAGCCTCGCGCAAGGAAGCACAGGAATTCCTGCGCTGGGCCGCCGACAACCACTTCACCTTCTTCGGCTACCGCGAGTACCGCGTCGAGAAGCAGGGCAAGGAAGAAGTGCTGGCGCCGCTGAACGACACCGGCCTGGGCCTGATGCGCGGCAAGGACAAGTCCGCCGCCCGTCCGGTCAAGACGCTGGCCGCGCAGGGCCTGAACACCACGTCCGGCTTGAAGGACGCGCTGATCCTGACCAAGACCAATGCCCGTTCGCGCGTGCACCGCGCCGGCTACATGGACTACATCGGCGTGCTGGAATTCGACGCCAAGGGCAAGATCATCGGCGAGCAGCGCTTCCTGGGCCTGTTCACCTCCAGCGCCTACAACCGTCGCCCGTGGGAGATCCCGCTGGTGCGCCAGCGCCACGAGCACGTGATGAAGCAGTCGGGCCTGGCTCCGGCCAGCCACAGCGGCAAGGCCCTTCGCCACATCCTGGAAACCCTGCCGCGCGAAGAACTGTTCCAGTCCAGCGAGGACGAACTGTTCCGCACCGCGATGGGCGTGCTGGGTCTGCAGGAACGCGTGCGCAGCCGCCTGTTCCTGCGCCGCGACAAGTACAGCCGTTTCATTTCCGCGCTGGTCTACCTGCCGCGCGAGCGCTTCAACACCGACGTGCGCCTGCGCATCGAGGCGATGCTGAAGGACGCGCTGCACGGTGAGTACGTGGACAGCTCGGTGGTGCTGGGCGAATCGCCGCTGGCCCAGGTGCACCTGATCGTGCGCCCGAAGCCGGGTGAAATGCTCGACGTTGATACCGCCGAACTGGAGCAGAAGCTGGCCCAGGTGCTGCGCAACTGGCAGGACGACCTGCGCGAAGCGCTGGTGGCCCGCCACGGCGAGACCGAAGGCCTGCGCATCGCCGCGCGTATCGGCAAGGCGCTGCCGGCCGGCTACATCGAAGACAACAGCACCGCGGTTGCAGCCAACGATGTCAGCCAGCTTGATGCCCTGACCGGCCCGGACGACCTGCGCCTGAGCCTGCAGGCCGTGCCGCGCGAAAGCGGTGATGGCCTGCGCCTGAAGCTGTATCGCCAGCTGGACGACATCCCGCTGTCGGACGCGCTGCCGATGATGGAAAACATGGGCCTGCGCGTGATCGCCGAGCGTCCGTACCGCCTGTCAGTCGACAACGCCCCGGTGTACGTGCAGGACTTCGAGGTCGAATCGACCGCCGGCGCGATCGATGCCGCCAGCGTCGACGAAGCCTTCGGCGAGACCTTTGCCCGCGTCTGGCACGGCGATGCCGAGAACGACGGCTTCAACCGCCTGGTGCTGGCTGCCGGCCTGCACTGGCGCCAGGTCGCCATGCTGCGTGGCTACTGCAAGTACCTGCTGCAGACCGGCGTGCCGTTCTCGCAGGCATACGTGGAAGGCACCTTCGCGCGCTACCCGCTGCTGGCCCGACTGCTGGTCGAGCTGTTCGAAGCGCGCTTCGATCCGGCTACCGGCCACGAGAGCAAGGACGACATCGCCGCCGGCCAGGCCCACCTGAAGGCCCACTTCGATGTGCTGGCTGCTGGCGACGACGCCACCCTGAAGGTGCTCAAGACCGTGGTCGACGCCCGCAAGGGTGACCGCGACGCGCAGATGCAGGCCGCGCGCGATGCGCTGCTGAAGCTGATGGACCGTGTGTCCAGTCTGGACGAGGACCGCATCCTGCGCTCGTTCATGGGCGTGATCGACGCGACCCTGCGCACCAGCTACTACCAGACCGATGCCAACGGCCAGCACGGCCATGTCATCAGCTTCAAGTTTGATTCGGCGCTGGTGCCGGACCTGCCGAAGCCGCGCCCGTACCGCGAGATCTTCGTCTACGGCCCGCGCGTGGAAGGTACCCACCTGCGCTTCGGCGCGGTCGCCCGTGGCGGCCTGCGCTGGTCGGACCGTCGCGAAGACTTCCGTACCGAAGTGCTGGGCCTGGTCAAGGCACAGATGGTCAAGAACACCGTGATCGTGCCGGTCGGCGCGAAGGGCGGCTTCTTCGCCAAGACCCCGCCGGTGAACGGCGACCGCGACGCGATCTTCGCCAACGGCGTGGCCTGCTACAAGCTGTTCATCCAAGGCCTGCTGGACATCACCGACAACATCGTCAACAACAAGATCGTGCCGCCGGTGGATGTCGTGCGCCACGACATGGACGATCCGTACCTGGTGGTGGCCGCCGACAAGGGCACCGCGACCTTCTCCGACATCGCCAACGGCCTGGCCATCGCGCACGGCTTCTGGATGGGCGATGCGTTCGCCTCCGGTGGTTCGGTTGGCTATGACCACAAGGGCATGGGCATCACCGCACGCGGTGCGTGGGAATCGGTCAAGCGCCACTTCCGTGCGCTGGGCCGTGACAGCCAGACCCAGGACTTCACTGCGGTCGGCGTCGGCGACATGTCCGGCGACGTGTTCGGCAACGGCATGCTGCTGTCGCGCCACATCCGCCTGGTCGCTGCCTTCGACCACCGCCACATCTTCCTGGACCCGAACCCGGATGCGGCCACCACGTTCGTCGAACGTGAGCGCCTGTTCACCGTGCCGCGTTCGAGCTGGGCGGACTACGACGCCAAGCTGATCAGCAAGGGCGGCGGCGTGTACCCGCGCAGCCTGAAGTCGATCGAGATCACCCCGCAGGTGCGTGAAGCGCTGGGCCTGGATGACAACGTCAAGGCGCTGTCGCCGAACGATCTGATGAGCGCGATCCTGAAGGCACCGGTCGACCTGCTGTGGAACGGCGGCATCGGTACCTACGTGAAGGCTGCCAGCGAGCAGCACAGCGATGTCGGCGACCGCGCCAACAACGCCCTGCGCGTGAACGGTGGCGAGCTGCGCTGCAAGGTGGTGGGCGAGGGCGGCAACCTGGGCATGACCCAGCTGGGCCGCATCGAAGCCGCCCAGGCCGGCGTGCTGCTCAACACCGACTTCATCGACAACTCGGCCGGTGTGGACACCTCCGACCACGAAGTCAACATCAAGATCCTGCTCAACGATGTGGTGCGGGCCAAGAAGCTGACCGTCGAGCAGCGCAACAAGCTGCTGGCCTCGATGACCGATGAAGTCGCCGAGCTGGTGCTCAATGACAACTACCGCCAGAACCAGGCGCTGAGCCTGATGGAGCGGATGGCGGTCAAGCGCCTGGGTTCCAAGCAGCACTTCATCCGTACCCTGGAACAGCAGGGCCTGCTGGATCGCCAGATCGAGTTCCTGCCGTCCGACGCCGAGCTGTCCCAGCGCAAGGCACGCGGCCAGGGCCTGACCCGCCCGGAACTGTCGGTGCTGCTGTCCTACTCGAAGCTGGTGGCGTTCGCCCAGCTGCTGGAATCGGACATCCCGGAAGATCCGTACCTGTCCAAGGAACTGCAGCGTTACTTCCCGACCCCGCTGCAGAAGAAGTACGCCGACGCGATGGAGCGTCACCGCCTGAAGCGCGAAATCATCGCCACGGCCGTGACCAACCAGACCATCAACCGCATGGGCGCCACCTTCCTGATGCGCATGCAGGAAGACACCGGCCGTTCCATCGCCGAGGTCGCCAAGGCCTACACCATCAGCCGCGAAACGCTGGATGCGCGCGCGCTGTGGGCGCAGATCGATGCACTCGACGGCAAGGTGCCGGAGTCGGTGCAGATCGACGCACTGGAAGTGATCTGGAAGCTGCAGCGTTCGTTCGTGCGTTGGCTGTTGTCGCGCCCGGGCGCGATGCCGGGCATCACTGAAGCGGTCAACCGCTACCAGGGTCCGTTCAACGACATCCGCGTTGCCTCGGGTGTGCTGCCGGATTCGCAGCGTCCGACCTACGAAGCCCTGGTGGCCGAGTGGAAGGAAAAGGGCCTGCCGTCCGCGCTGGCGCAGCAGCTGGCCGAACTGCACTTCCTGGAGCCGGCGTTCGACATCATCGAACTGGCCCGCACCCGCAAGCTGAAGCCGGTGGACGTGTCCAAGGTCCACTTCCGCCTGGGCGATGCCCTGCAGCTGCCGTGGCTGTTCGAGCAGGTCGACGCGCTGGAGGTCAACGGTCGTTGGCACGCCGTGGCACGTGGCGTGCTGCGTGACGAACTGGCGGCCAACCACCGCAACCTGGCCGGCCAGGTGCTGGGCACCAAGGGCAGCAGCGCGGAAGCCAAGGTCGCAGCCTGGATGGGCCGTGACGACAACAGCCTGCGCTTCACCCTGGCGATGCTGGCCGAACTGGCCGAGCAGAAGACCCTGGACTACCCGACCGTTTCGGTCGCGGTGCAGCGCCTGGGCCAGCTGGCGGCACATGGCGCGTAAGTGAAGTAGTGCCAGGCCATGCCTGGCATGCGTGAACCGGAACGGCCCCGCGAAAGCGGGGCCGTTCTGTTTCTGCCCTTGACCTTTGCGACCACCTGACCCGACGCCGGCCGTGAACCTGCCAGGTGGATGACCGGCCCGTCCGCCGGGACCGTGAGCGCCATGGATGGCGCGACCGAGCCCCCATGGATGGGTTTACGGCGTGTCCCGGCGGACGGGCCGGTCATCCGCCCAGCGGGGTCCAGCCCCCGGCGCTCGGTTATGCTCTCCCTCATGCCTTCCCCCCGGATCCACCGATGAGCGACACCCCCCGCATCGCTTTCCTGGCCAGCACCGCCGAGCCCGCGCAGATGGCCCGCGCGGCGATGATCTCGCGTTATGGCGATCACGCGCCGGAGCAGGCCGACGTGCTGTGCCCGCTGGGGGGCGACGGCTTCATGCTGCAGACCCTGCATCGGCATGGGCACCTGGGCAAGCCGGTGTTCGGCATGAAGCTGGGCACGGTCGGCTTCCTGATGAACCAGTACCGTGGAGACGACGACGTGCAGGCCCGCATCGCACGCGCAGAACCGGCCAACCTGCGCCCGCTGGAAATGGTGGCGCTGACCGAGTCCGGCACCAGTACCGGTTCGCTGGCCTACAACGATGTTTCGCTGCTGCGCCAGACCCGGCAGGCCGCGCATATCGGTATCGATCTGAACGGCCAGGAGCGTGTGGCCGAACTGATCGGCGACGGCGTGCTGGTGGCCACCCCGGCCGGCAGCACCGCCTACAACTATTCCGCGCATGGTCCGGTGCTGCCGCTGGGCTCGCACACCATCGCGCTGACGCCGTTGGCCCCGTACCGGCCGCGGCGCTGGCGCGGCGCGATCCTGAAGGCCGATACCGAAGTGCGCTTCCGCGTGCTCGATCCGTACAAGCGCCCGGTCAGCGTGACTGCCGATTCGCACGAGACCCGCGACGTGGTCGAGGTGACCATCCGTGAGTCGAAGGACCGCCGCGTGACCCTGCTGTTCGACCCGGAGCACAACCTGGAAGACCGGATCCTGAGCGAACAGTTCGTTTTTTGAGGACAATGGGCAGCCGGCCGTGCCGACCGCTTGAAGGACCCCCACCGATGGGCGACAACTCCCCCCGTTTGCTGACCGTCGCGGTGACCTCGCGCGCGCTGTTCGACCTCGAGGAAAGCCACGCGCTGTTCGAGAGCGATGGCGTGGCGGCCTATGCCGAATTCCAGCGCCAGCACGAGGACGATATCCTCGGCCCCGGCGTGGCGTTTCCGGTGGTACGCAAGCTGCTGGCTTTGAACCAGGGCGCCAGCCCGGAGAATCCTCGCGTCGAGGTGATCCTGCTGTCGCGCAACTCGGCCGATACCGGCCTGCGCATCTTCAATTCGATCCAGCACTACGGCCTGGGCATCATCCGCGCAACGTTCACCGCCGGCGAGCCGACCTGGCCGTACGTGAAGCCGTTCGGCACCGACCTGTTCCTGTCGGCCAACCCGGAATCGGTGCGCAGCGCGCTGCGCCACGGCATCGCCGCAGCGACCATCCTGCCCAAGCCGCCCGGCGAAACCGCCGCCGCGGCGGCCGACCAGATCGATACCGGGCGCCCGGCCGGCCAGTTGCGCATCGCCTTCGACGGTGACGCAGTGATCTTCGGTGACGAGAGCGAGCGCATCTCACGCGAGCAGGGCGTGGAGGCGTTTGGCCGGCACGAGCGTGAACGGGCCCGCGAACCCCTCAGCGGCGGCCCATTCCGCGGTTTCCTGTCGGCCCTGCATACGCTGCAGGAAGTGTTCCCGGCCGGCGAGAGCGCGCCGATCCGCACTGCGCTGGTGACCGCACGCTCGGCACCGGCGCATGAGCGCGTAATCCGCACCCTGCGCGAGTGGGGAGTGCGCCTGGACGAAGCGCTGTTCCTCGGCGGCCGCCACAAGGGGCCGTTCCTGCAGGCGTTCGGTGCCGACATCTTCTTCGATGACTCGCAGCACAACATCGACAGTGCGCGCGAACACGTGGCCGCCGGCCACGTACCGCACGGTGTCGCCAACGAGGGGTGAAACCATGCCGGGTAGGTGCCAACCGTTGGTTGGCACTGCCATGCATCGGCGCCCACCAAGGTGGGCATCTACCAGAGCGCTGTACCGCGGTAGTCGCCAACCTTGGTTGGCGCCGTCCTGGACCCATGCCCACCAAGGCGGGCACCTACCGAAAGCAGCGCCGTCGAAGGGCATGACCCGTCACGGGCTGCCGGACATCCCCAACTGCAGATCCACCACCTTCCAGCGCAGGCCCTGCGGTTCCAGCACCACTTTCATCGGCGGCTGGTCGGGGCCGCGATCGACGTCGATCACGAAGCGGTCCAGCGCTTCGAAGTGATGCTCGGCGTTCTTCAATGGCCGTGCCGGCTCGGTCGCGCCGAAGGCATCACCGCCCTGCAGTTCATTGCGGCCGCGCTTCCACAGCACGTGGCCCTGCAGCATTGCGCCGATCCCGGTCGGGGTCACCATGGTTTCCACCGCTGCACCGCCGAGCTGGTCGCCGAGGCCGTAGAGCAGGGCGCCGAACGGGCTGGCCGCTACATCCGGGCCGGCCTGGCGTACCAGATAGTCGTTGAGCTGGGCGCGCAGGCTGCTGCGCACGCGAGGGAAATCGACATAGCGTTCCAGTCGCGCCGTGTCGCGTTCTTCGATGGCCCTGGACAGGCCGTGCACGGCCATGTACGGGCCGCCGAACCACCACGCAGCCAAGGCCAGGACCAGCAGCACAGCCAGTGCAGTGAGCTTCTTCATGCTGTCCAGACTGCCGCAAGTGAGGCAGCCAGTGGTGAACGGCAGGTGATGCGGCTCAGAACTCCAGGTCCAGCGCCGCGCACAGGTAGTCAACGAACGGGCCGAGCCCAGCCAGGTCCTTGCCCAGCGTGGACAGCAGGCGCGGGCCGGTCATGGTGGCATCGTCCAGCGAGCGCCACATCACCCAGTTGCGGTGCTTGAGGTCGTCGATGAACTCGAAGTCGGCCGGGAAGCCACGCGGGGGCCGCACCAGCTTTTCGCTCTCCTCGAAATCGAAGCGTTTGCGCAGGGCCGGTGCATGCGCGGCGGCCTTCCAGCTGCCCGGATTGTCGAGGATGAAGTGGCGTACGCGGCGCTGGGTTTCCGGTTCCGGATGCCACAGGCCAGCGCCGACGAAGCTCTCGCCCGGCTGCAGGTGCACGTAGAACGAGGGCGCGGCCACTTCGCGGCGGCGCTCATGGAACAGGCGTGCACCCTGCCAGGTCTTGTACGGCGACTTGTCGTTGGAAAAACGCGCGTCACGATGGATGCGGAACAGCGAGCCACCGACGCCACGGGTATCGGCGCGGAAGTGCTCGCTGACCTCGGCCAGCGCCGGCTGCAGGTCGCCCAGCAGGCGCAGGAACGGCTGCCGCACGTGGTCTTCGTACTGCTGGCGGTGATCGTTGAACCAGGCCTTGTCGTTGTGCCGCGCAAGGCTGCGCAGGAACTTGAAGCTGGCGTCCGAGAAATAAGTGCTCACAGCGTCTCCTGCAGGTGCTGGCCCCAGTCGCGCAGCGATTGCAGCAGGGCCTGGCGCCGGGTGTCATCGGGCGCTTCGGCGGCCAGTGCATCCAGCTGCTGCTGGTACTGGGGCAGGTTGAGTTCGCCCAGGCCGCCGTCTCCGAGCAGGCGCTGGCGGCGGTAATCCTGCCAGCGCTGGCGTTCAGGCGGCGCGAGGCTGTCGGGATGATTGCGCGCGCGGTAGCGGAACAGCAGCTCCGGCAGGCGCGGGTCGCGGAAGCGACCTTCCAGCGCGGCCAGCTGCTCGGGCGCAGTGGTGCGTGCAAGCGCAAGCAGCGGCTTGTCACCGTTGCCGAGGAAGCCGTCGTACAGCGAGGCATCGACGTCAGCCACGGTGGCGGTGCGGGGCTGGTTGTAGACCTGCCGGGCCTTCTCGGCCAGCTGCGGGGCGAACGCGCGCAGGCGCTCCACCTTGGCTTCGATCGCAGCCACATCCAGGCCGAGGCGCGCGTGGTCATCGGCGCGCAGGTGGTTCCAGGCGATCAGCGCCGGCACCTTGTTCAGATGCACTTCCTTCAGCGGTACCCGTGCCGCGCCTTCGGGCAGCTCGCTGGCGCGCATGTACAGGCGCTGTGCGATCACCTCGGCCGGCAGTTCCAGCAGGTCGTCGATCTCGCCTTCCAGGTCGAACACGATCACCCGGTTGTTGATGGTCGGGTGCACGGCCAACGGCAGCACCGGTGCCGCGCAAAGGCGGCTGGCCGGGTAGCGCATGGAAATGTGCAGCACCGGCTTCATCGCGGCCACGTCCAGCAGGCCGCCGACGAAGCGCTTGTCGCGCAGCTTCAGGGCGTATTCCCACAGGCGTGGTTGCGACTGCTTGAACAGCCGCGCCATGCCGATGGTGGCGCGCACGTCGGACAGTGCTTCGTGTGCATCGCCTTCGCGCACGTGGTTGGCCTCGGCCAGGTGCTCAAGCTTGAACGAGGTGGCGCCATCCTCGCGCAGCGGCCACCGGATGCCGTCCGGGCGCATCGCGCGCATCAGCCGCAGCATGTCCAGCAGGTCCCAGCGCGAATTGCCGTTGCGCCACTCGCGTTCGTACGGGTCGTGGAAGTTGCGGAACAGCCCGTAGCGGACGAACTCATCGTCGAAGCGCAGCGTGTTGTAGCCCAGCGCGCAGGTGCCCGGGCGCGACAGCTGCTCGTTGATGCGGTCGAAGGCCTCGGCCTCGCTGATGCCCTCGGCCAGTGCCTGCTGCGGGGTGATGCCGGTAACCAGGGTGGCCATCGGCGAGGGCAGCAGGTCATCGGCCGGGCGCACGAAGAAGCTGACCGGGGTGTCGATTTCGTTGAGATCGGCGTCGGTGCGGATGGCGGCGAACTGCGAGATGCGCGTGCGCCGCGGGTCCTGGCCGAAGGTTTCCAGATCGTAGAACAGGAAGCTGTCAGCCATCAGTGCGCGCCCTCCAGGACCGGCAGCTGCGCATGAATCTGCGCTTCCAGCGCGGCCCAGTCGATGTTGTCCAGTGAATCATGGCCGGTGGTGGCGGCCACCAGCATGTCGCGTTGCAGTTCGGTGCGGCGCAGCGCCTCGGCGTACGGCGTGTGCAGGAAGGTGACCATGGTGTAGTGCGGCACGAAGCGGGTCGGCCAGCGCCGCTGCAGTTCCTGTTCCAGTTCGCGCTGCAGCAGGAATGCAGGGTCGGCGACGCGGTCGCGCATTTCCAGGTAGTTCTCCAGCGCCATCTGCTGGATGGCACGTGCATTCGGCTTGCGCTCGGCTTCGAACGCGGCGAACGCACCTTCCAGATCATCGGCCTCCATCAGGTGGCGGGCCAGCGCAACGCAGTCCTCGAACGCGCAGTTCATGCCCTGGCCGTGGAACGGCACCATCGCATGCGCGGCGTCGCCGATCAGCACGGCACGGCCCTGCTGGTGCCAGCGATCGAGCGTCAGCGTGCCAAGCAGGCCCGGCGGGTGCTGTTCCCAGTCTGCGCGCAGGTTCGGGATCAGCGGCAGGGTGTCGGCGAACTCGCGCGCGAACAGCGCCTCGGCCTGCGCGCCGGTATTGATCGTGGCGAAGCTGGGATCGCCCTGGTTGGGCAGGAACAAAGTGACGGTGAAGGTGCCTTCGTGATTGGGCAGGGCGATGCACATGTAATGGCCGCGCGGCCAGATATGCAGCGCGTTGCGCTCGATGCGGAAGCTGCCATCGTCGGCCGGCGGAATTTCCAGCTCCTTGTAGGAGTGATCGAGGAACGCGATTTCCTCGCCCAGCGGCGCCCGCCGGTTCATCGCCGCGCGCAGGGCCGAGCCTGCACCATCGGCACCGATCAGGGTGTCGAATCGGATGTCATGCGGGCTGTCGTCGCGGTCGTCGATGAAGCGTGCGTAGCCGGCATCGAAATCGACGGTGTGCAGGCGGCGGTGGAAGTGTACGGTCGCGCCAGCCTGTTCGGCCAGTTCCAGCAGCGTGGTGTTGAGGTCGCTGCGATGGATCGACCAGATCACTTCGCTGTCGTCGCGGCCATAGCGCTGCAGCTGCGGTTCGCCTTCGCGCGGATGCACCATGCGTCCGCGCATCATCACCGCGCGCGCCATGACCTCGTCTTCCACACCGGCCTGGCGCAGCGCATTGCGCCCACGCTCGGCCAGCGCCAGGTTGATCGAGCGGCCGCTCTCGTAGTCGGCCACGCGTGGATCGCCACGGCGTTCGTACAGGGTGATGCGCCAGCCCTGGCGTGACAGCAGGATGGCCAGCAGCGACCCGGCGAGGCCGGCACCGATAATGCTCAACGAGCGGGAAGCATGTGCGATCAACGAACTGTCCAGCAGTAGGGGAGGGACCGGCTCAGAGGCCAGCCCAGGCTTCCACTTCCTCGACGAAGTGGTGCACGTCCAGATAGCGGTTGTAGAGCGGGGTGGGCGAGATGCGGATCACGTCCGGCTCGCGCCAGTCGCCGAGCACGCCGATGCCGCGCAGGTGCTCGAACAGCGCACGGCCGCGCTCGCGCCCACCGATCACGCGCAATGACAGCTGGCAGCCACGGCGCTGTGGCTCGGCCGGGGTGATGATGTCGAGCACGCCGGACAGGCGTGCACGTACAAGCGCTTCGAGCATGCCGGTCAACGCCAGCGACTTGTTGCGCAGTGCCTCCATGCCGGCGCGCTCGAACAGGTCCAGCGACGCGCGCAGCGGCGCCAGGCCGAGGATCGGCGGATTGCTGAGCTGCCAGCCTTCGGCACCGATGGCGGGGGTGAACTGCGGTGCCATCTGGAAGCGGGTGGCTTCCTCATGGCCCCACCAGCCGGCAAAGCGCGGCAGCGTGGTGTCGCGGTGATGGCGCTCGTGCACGAACGCGCCGGCCACCGCACCCGGGCCGCTGTTGAGGTATTTGTAGTGGCACCACACGGCGAAATCGGGTGCGACGTCATGCAGGCGCAGCGGCAGGTTGCCGACCGAGTGCGCCAGGTCGAAGCCGATGCGCGCGCCCTGCAGGCGGGCAGCACGGGTGATTGCATCGAGGTCGAAGGCCTGGCCGGTTCGGTACTGCACGCCGGGCCACAGCACCAGTGCAAGGCGCGGACCGTGTTCGGCGATGGCGCGCTCGATCGCGGTGAGCGAGATCGTTCCGTTGGCTTCGTCCGGTTGCACTTCCACCAGGCACTCGGCCGGGTCGAACCCGTGGAAACGGATCTGCGCTTCGACCGCGTGTCGGTCGGTCGGGAACGCACCGGCTTCCATCAGGATCACCGGGCGCTGCGCGGTCGGTCGGTAGAAGCTGACCATCATCAGGTGCAGGTTCACGCTCAGCGTGTTCATCGCCACCACTTCGCTGGGCAGTGCACCGACCACGCGGGCCAGCTGCGCGCTCACCAGACGGTGGTAGGACAGCCACTGCGTCGGGCCGGTGAAATGGCCTTCCACCGCCAGCTCGCCCCATTGCTTCATCACTTCCTGCACCGCGGCCTGGGCGCCACGCGGCTGCAGGCCCAGCGAGTTGCCGACGAAGTAGGTCTGCTCGCCACCGCCATGGCGCGGAATCAGGAATTCGTTACGCAGCGGGCGCAGCGGATCGGCGGCGTCCAGGGCAATGGCGTGGGTGCGGCTGAGCAGGTCGGACATGGTCGGGCAACAGGCTGCAACGGGACCGCCAGTGTAGCGCCTGGGGCATGGACCGGTAGACGCGGCCACGCTTCGAGCGCCGCGTTTTCTGGTAGTGGCCCACCTTGGTTGGCGCGCGTGGATCCATGCGCCCACCAAAGTGGGCGCCTACCGGTGTGGGCGTCAGCCCGCCGCCGGCACCGGCAGCGGATCCACGTGCCCGCACTGGCTGCAGGTACGCAGCTCCAGGCTGGCGTGATAGCGCGCGAACACCTTGGGCAGGTCGGTCTCGATGTTCTGCAGCGGGAAGAACTCTTCGTGCAGCTTGTGGTTGCAGCGTTCGCAATGCCAGATCACGCCGTCCTTCTCGTGCGGCAGGCGCTTGCGCTCGACCACCAGGCCGATGCCGCCGGGCGGGCGCCGCGGCGAGTGCGGCACCCTGGCCGGCAACAGGAAGATCTCGCCGGCGCGGATCGGAATGTCGCGCACCGCGCCGTCCTCCTGCACCTTCAGCACCATCTCGCCCTCGAGCTGGTAGAACCACTCCGGGCCTTCGTCGTAGTGATAGTCGGTGCGCGAATTCGGCCCGCCCACGACCATCACGATGAAGTCGCCGTTGTCGATCATCTTGTTGCCCACCGGCGGCTTCAGCAGGTGGCGGTTTTCTTCGATCCAGGCGTGCAGGTTGATCGGCGAGGCGAGCATGGTCGTGGTCCGTAGTGAGGTCAGTCGCGCCGGCCCTGGCGGGGCACGTAGGACAGTGCCTTTTCATAGGCCGGCTTCAGCTCCTCTGGTCCACCGACATCGATGCCCATTTCGCTGACCCGGCCGTTCTTCAGGCTGTAGACCCAGCCGTGCACCATCAGCTTCTGCCCGCGCGCCCAGGCGTCCTCGACGATGGTCGAACGGCACAGGTTGGCGACCTGCTCGATCACGTTCAGTTCGCACAGGCGGGCATGCTTCAGCTCGTCATCCTCGATCGCATCGAGGATGCCCTGGTGCTTCTGCACCACGTCGCCGACATGGCGCAGCCAGTTGTCGGCCAGGCCGACGCGGGTATTGTGCAGGCAGGCGTGCACGCCGCCGCAGCCGTAGTGGCCGACGATCAGGATGTGCTTCACCTTCAACTGGTCCACCGCGTACTGCACCACGCTCAGGCAGTTCAGGTCGGTGTGCGCGACCACGTTGGCGACGTTGCGGTGCACGAACACTTCACCCGGGGCCATGCCGATGATCTGGTTGGCCGGCACCCGCGAGTCGGAGCAGCCGATCCACAGGTATTCCGGATGCTGCTGCTTGGACAGCTGCTGGAAGAACCCAGGGTCTTCCTTGGCGATGCGGTCGGCCCAGTCGCGATTGTTCTGCAGCAGGCGGTGGATGTCTTTCATGTGCGGTATCCCTGGCGTCGGGTGGGGGCAAGGCGCGGCCGTTCTGGTCGCGCCGTCGCGGGAAGCTGGGGTGATCAGCCGCTGGAGGCGGACTGTTCACGGTGCCAGCGCATCCACTGCGCCAGCTCATGGGAGGACGGGGAGGCGAGCGCGTCCAGTGCGGCGATCACGGCCTGCTGGTTGGCGTCGGGATGGTTCTGGCTGAGTTTCAGCTTCAGCTGCACGTGTTCCACCTGGAAGCGGAAGCCGACGATGGCGCGCAGCTCCGGGCCGTGTTCGGCGCGCGCGGCATCGAACTGCCAGGCCTGGCCGACGCTGGCTTCGAAGCGGTCGCTGATCGCGCCGACCAGTTCGGCCAGCGCATCAGCGTCGTCGAAGGTCTGCAGCTGGCCACGCAGCTCGGCAGCGGCGTAGTTCCAGGTGGGTACCCGCGCAGCGGGTTCCTTGTCCGGATACCAGCTGGCCGAGACGTAGCCGTGTGGGCCATCGACCAGTACCTTGGCTGCGCCGCTGTGGCGCGACTGCGGATTGGCGCGGGCCCAGTGGCCGCGCAGTTCGATCTGGTCGCCGTCACGCCGGTACAGCACCGGCATCCGGGTCAGCTCCGGCAGGCCATCGCTGCCGGGGGTAAGCACGGTGACGAACGGGTCGCGCGCCAGCAGGCGGTCCAGCCAGAGCAGGTCGGTCTCGGCGAAGGCGCGCGGGGTGAACATGCAGGGGTCAGGCGCGCCCGCCCAGCGACTGGATCATGCGGCCACGCAGACCCTCGTCGCTGTCGGCCTGCGGCGGCTGCACTTCGTGCAGGCTGAAGCCGCGCACCAGTGCGTCCTCCTCGTCCAGGCCGTCGTACTCGACGAACTCGGCGTCGAACAACTGCGAACGGGCGGTGTCTTCGCTGTCGTAGCTCAGCGTGTTGCCATCGCTGTCGAGCACTTCGGCGGTGCCGGCCGGGCGAACGCGCAGGCGCGCCCAGATCAGGGTGTTGCCGAGGCTGGCCAGCCACCAGCTGTCGCGCGAGGCGGTGATGTCATTCATGGGTGTGTTACCAGAGCGAGGCCAGCCAGAGCAGGGCGGCCATGCCCAGTCCGGCCAGCAGGGTCAGCAGCGATACCCAGGCCGGTGTCGCCAGCCCGGACAGCGAGCGGTCCGGTTGCTGCCGATAGTCGCGGCGCAGCAGCCAGGCCAGGGCATCGGGCTTGAGGAAGGCGCCGCTGCCGAAGCGCGCGGCGAGCGCCGGATGGCGGTCGCGCACGTGCACCAGGGTCAGCGGCCAGAAGATCACGAAGGCACTGAACCCGGCCACTGCAACGCCGACGAAACAGAGGGCGAAGAACAGGGTCATGGGGGCAGTACCTCCGTGGTCGTATGGGGCTTAGAAGTCCGCGCTGCCCGGGGCGCGCGGGTAGGGGATCGCATCGCGGATGTTGGACAGCCCGCAGACGTACACCACCAGGCGCTCGAAGCCCAGGCCGAAGCCGGCGTGCGGCACCGAGCCATAGCGGCGGAAATCGCGGTACCAGCTGTAGTGTTCGCGATCCAGGCCGAACTGGGCCATGCGCGCGTCCAGCACGTCCAGGCGCTCTTCGCGCTGGCTGCCGCCGATGATCTCGCCGATGCCCGGGGCCAGCACGTCCATCGCGGCAACGGTCTTGCCGTCGTCGTTCAGGCGCATATAGAAGGCCTTGATGTGCTCCGGATAGTTGGTCACCACCACCGGGCGGCCGACGTGTTCCTCGGTCAGCCAGCGCTCGTGCTCGGTCTGCAGGTCCAGGCCCCATTCGACCGGGAAGTCGAACTTCCTGCCGGACTTCTGCAGCAGGCTGACCGCGTCGGTGTAGTCGATGCTCTCGAACGGTGCGTTGATGAAGTCTTCCAGCTTGGTGATCGCGTTCTTGTCCACGCGCTCGGCGATGAAGGCCAGGTCGTCGCTGCGCTCGTTCAGCACCGCACGGAACAGGTACTTCAGGAACTCTTCGGCCAGGCGTGCGTCTTCGGCCAGGTCGGCGAAGGCGATTTCCGGCTCGATCATCCAGAACTCCGCCAGGTGGCGAGTGGTGTGGCTGTTCTCGGCGCGGAAGGTCGGGCCGAAGGTGTAGACCTTGCTCAGCGCCAGGCAGTAGGCCTCGACGTTCAGCTGGCCGGACACGGTCAGGAAGGTTTCCTTGCCGAAGAAGTCGCGGCTGAAATCGATCGCGCCCTTCTCATCGCGCGGCAGGTTCACCATGTCCAGGGTGGACACGCGGAACATCTGGCCGGCGCCTTCGGCGTCGGAGGTGGTGATGATCGGGGTGCTGATCCAGTTGAAGCCGTTCTCGTGGAAGAAACGGTGCACGGCCTGGGCCAGGCAGTTGCGGATGCGGGTGACCGCGCCGAACAGGTTGGTGCGCGGGCGCAGGTGCGCCACTTCGCGCAGGAACTCCGGCGACATCGGCTTGGGCTGGATCGGGTAGGTGAGCGGGTCTTCGACCCAGCCGACCACTTCCACTGCACTGGCCTGGATCTCGAACGACTGGCCCTTGCCCTGCGACTTCACCAGGGTGCCGGTGGCGATGACCGAGCAGCCGCTGGTCAGGCGCTTGATCTCGTCGAAGTTGGCCAGGCTGTCGCCGGCCACGACCTGGATCGGGGCGAAGCAGGAGCCGTCGCTCACATTCACGAAGGCCAGATTCGCTGAACCGCGCACCGTGCGCACCCATCCGCGTACCGTGACTTCGCCGCCTTCCGGGATCTTCCCGGCAAGCGCATGTTCAACGCTGACCACCGTCATGACTTGAATCCTCTGCTGATCGACTCGATCTGTGAACACGGGAGTTTACCGGTTGCAGCGTTCTGCTTGCGAGGCATTTTTCGCGGCAACGGCTCCTTATAATGTCCCCGTACCTCTGGAGTAGCCCCATGGCCGTCAGCCTGACCCCCATTGCCTTCGAGCGCGTGCAGCGCTTTGTCGCCCAGACCCCCGGTGCGCTGGGCCTGCGTTTCGGCGTGACCAAGACCGGTTGCTCCGGCTGGGGCCACATCACCGACCTGGCACGCGACGAGCGCGAGGGCGATACCGTGTTCGAGCAGGACGGCGTGAAGATCTATGTCGACGCCAAGAGCCTGGCGCTGGTGGACGGCACCGTGATCGACTTCGGCAAGCACGGCCTGAGCGAGACCTTCACGTTCAGCAACCCCAATGCCACCGCCGAGTGTGGCTGCGGCGAGAGCTTCACCACCGAC
The DNA here is from genome assembly GCF_059368675.1 of Stenotrophomonas sp. YJH_SMC_120. NCBI lineage: Bacteria > Pseudomonadati > Pseudomonadota > Gammaproteobacteria > Lysobacterales > Lysobacteraceae > Stenotrophomonas > Stenotrophomonas sp. YJH_SMC_120. The sequence continues at coordinate 19,935 of NZ_JCAFRY010000004.1, read as the reverse complement.
GCCGACAAGGCCTGACGGCCCGGCGCGTCCCGGTAGCTGCCGACCTTGGTCGGCACGCGGGGCTCGGCAGGGACCCCGCGGATGGAACGACCGGCTTTTACCTATCATCCCAACGCCTACGCCCTCTCCTTCGAAGAGGTCGACGGAATCTGTGACTGCTGCGGCCAGCCGCGCACACTGCGCTACCGCGGGCCGTTCTACACCCGTCTGCGTCCGGATTACCTTTGCCCCTGGTGTATCGCCGACGGCAGGGCGGCGGCCAGCTACGAGGGTGAATTCACCGGCTGGAGTGATATCGAAGGGGTCTCGCCAGGCCCGGCCGACCCGCCGCCGAGCATCGCTCGTGAGCTGCTGCTGGAGATCTGCGAGCGCACGCCGGGCTACCCGTCCTGGCAGCAATCGGTCTGGCTGAGCCATTGTGAACGGCCCTGCGCCTTCCTCGGTTTCGCCGGCAGCGACGATCTGCTGCCCATCCTCGACCAGGTCCGGCCCGATGTGGCGGAGGTCAATCCGCGCGACGCCGACTGGGTGCTGGCGCACCTGAGCCGGGACGGGATGATGGTCGGCTGCCTGTTCCAGTGCCTGGAATGCGGCCAGCATCGCCTTCACGTCGACCTGGGGTGAATCCAGGCGGATTCTTGGGCTGTGCGGGGCTCCGGTAGCGGCCAGCCTGGGTCGGCATGGGGGCTGCGCCCCCGGTTCAGGTTGCCCTGTGACCCGCCGGTTGCCCGGCACCCCCATCTGCGCCATAATGCGCGGCTTCCTGCCTCCCGGCGGGAATCCTTGCCCCACCGCGGTCTCAACGGCGGGGGGCTGTCCGGCCGCAAGGCCACATCCGAAAGGTAGAAAAAAACATGAGTCGTCATTACGAAATCGTGTTCATGGTCCACCCGGACCAGAGCGAGCAGGTCCCGGCCATGATCGAGCGCTACAAGTCGCTGGTCGAGAACGGCAACGGCACCATCCACCGTCTGGAAGACTGGGGCCGCCGCCAGCTGGCGTACCCGATCCAGAACCTGGTGAAGGCCCACTACGTGCTGATGAACATCGAAGCCGACCAGGCCGTTCTGAACGAACTGACCGAGAGCTTCCGCTTCAACGACGCCGTGCTGCGCAACCTGGTCATCAAGCGTGACGAGGCTGACACCGAGCAGTCGCTGATCATGAAGAGCAAGGACGAGAAGGGTGACAAGCCGGAGCGCGGTGAGCGCCGTCGTCGTGACGACGAAGAAGGCGAGTCCAACAACACCGCTGACAACGAAGCCGGCGATGACGCCGCTTCCGCCGCCTAAGGAGCCTTCCCATGTCCAAGTTCTTCCGTCGCCGCAAGTTCTGCAAGTTCACTGCTGAAGGTGTGAAGGAGATCGACTACAAGGATCTCAACACCCTGCGCCAGTACCTGACCGAGAACGGCAAGATCGTGCCGAGCCGCGTCACCGGTACCAAGTCGAAGTACCAGCGCCAGCTGGCGACCGCCGTCAAGCGCGCTCGCTTCCTGGCCCTGATCCCGTACACCGACAACCACGACGTCTGATGCCAGCGGGGCGGCCCGGCGCCGCTCCCGCTGTGCCAGCTATTCGGACAGCCTTTGTTGCGGGGCATTGCCTCGCTAACGAATAACTTATCTGGAGCAATACCATGCAGCTGATCCTCCTGCAGAAAGTCACCAACCTCGGCAACCTGGGCGACCTGGTCGACGTGAAGCCGGGCTACGGCCGTAACTTCCTCGTGCCGCAGGGCAAGGCCGTGCCGGCCACCGAGAGCAACAAGGCCGAGTTCGAAGCCAAGCGCGCCGAATACGAAGCCAAGGCCCAGGCCATCCACGCTGACGCCGAAGGCCGCAAGGCCAAGCTGGAAGGCGCGAGCGTGACCATCGCCGCCAACGCTTCGACCGAAGGCAAGCTGTACGGCTCGGTTGGCCCGCGCGACATCGCCGAGGCCTTCACCGCCGCCGGCCTGCCGCTGGAAAAGAGCGAAGTCATCCTGGGCGAAGGCGCCTTCCGCAACATCGGCGAATACGACGTGCTGGTCCACCTGCACGCCGACGTCGAGACCACCGTCAAGGTCGTCGTCGTCGCCGAAGCCTGATCCCACGCCGCAAGGCCTGGCATCACCGCAGAACGGGCGCCCGCAAGGGTGCCCGTTTTGTTTTTGGCGCCGTTCCGCAGTGTCGGGCCAGGTCCGTCCGACGGGGTGGTGGTGGGCAATGTTCCACGCCCATTCGTAGAACACGTCCACATCGGTATACTCAGGGCGTCACACCCGTTCCACGGGCATCGATCCCAACAGGATCAATGGCTTGGAGGGTAAACGCAGGCCGCTTGCCGGCCCCAGTCCGGAACCCCTATGCGTCTTTCCACGATCAAGCTGTCCGGCTTCAAGTCGTTCGTCGATCCGACCACCCTGCACCTGCCGACCAACATGACCGGCGTGGTGGGGCCCAATGGCTGCGGCAAGTCGAACATCATCGACGCCGTGCGCTGGGTCATGGGCGAGAGTTCGGCCAGCCGCCTGCGTGGCGACTCGCTGACCGACGTAATCTTCTCCGGGTCCAATGCCCGCAAGCCGGTGTCGCAGGCCACGGTCGAGCTGATCTTCGACAACTCCGACCACACGATTTCCGGCGAGTACGCCTCGTTCAACGAGATCTCGGTCAAGCGCACGGTCAGCCGCGACGGCACCAGCAACTATTACCTCAACGGCACCAAGTGCCGTCGCCGCGACATCACCGATCTGTTCCTCGGCACCGGTCTGGGCCCGCGCAGCTACTCGATCATCGAGCAGGGCATGATCAGCCAGATCATCGAGGCGCGCCCGGAAGACCTGCGGGTGTACCTGGAAGAGGCAGCCGGCATCTCCAAGTACAAGGAGCGTCGCAAGGAGACCGAGACCCGCATCCGCCACACCCGTGAGAATCTGGACCGGCTGGGTGACCTGCGCGACGAGATCAGCAAGCAGCTCGAACACCTCAAGCGCCAGGCCAAGCAGGCCGAGCAGTACCAGGCCCTGCAGGAAGAGCGCCGGATCAAGGATGCCGAGTGGAAGGCGCTGGAATTCCGTGGCCTCGATGGGCGCCTGTCGAAGCTGCGCGAAGGCCTGTCGCAGGAAGAGACCAAGCTGCAGCAGCTGATCGCCGATCAGCGCGACGCAGAGGCCCGCATCGAAACCTCGCGAGTGCGTCGCGAAGAGGCCGCCGATGCGCTCAACACCGCGCAGGCGGCGGTCTATCAGGTCGGCAGCACGCTGGCCCGCCTGGAGCAGCAGATCCAGCACCAGCGCGAGCTGTCGCAGCGCCTGCACAAGGCGCGCGACGAAACCCAGCAGGCCCTGGCCGAACTGGGGCAGCACATCAGTGGCGACGAGGCCAAGCTGAGGGTGCTGCGGGAGGCGGTAGAGGCCGCCACCCCGCAGCTGGAAGAACTGCAGGAAGAAAACGAGATAAAGCAGGAAAGCCTGCGCGAGGCTGAAGACCGGCTGGCCAGCTGGCAGCAGCGTTGGGAACAGCACACCTCGCAGAGTTCGGAAGCCTCGCGCGCCGGCGACGTCGAGCGCACGCGCGTGGACTACCTGGACAAGCAGATCCTCGATGCCGACCGGCGTCGTGAAGCCCTGGCCGCCGAGCGCGCCGGGCTGGACGTGGATGCGCTGGAAGAAGCCTTCGAGCAGCTGCACCTGCAGCACGACACGCAGAAGACCGCGCTGGATGAACTGAGCGAAGACGTCGAGCTGCGCAAGCAGAGCGTGGCGGCGGTGCAGGAACAGCAGCGCAATGGCCAGAACGAACTGGCCGAACTGCGCAAGCAGGCCAATGGCCTGCGCGGTCGCCTGGCTTCGCTGGAAACCCTGCAGCAGGCCGCGCTGGGCCAGGAGCAGGGTGCTGCCGTGGCCTGGCTGAAGGCGCGTGGGCTGGATTCGGCGGCGCGTGTCGGCGAACGCCTGGATGTCGATGCCGGTTGGGAAAACGCGGTGGAAAGCGCGCTCGGCCAGTTGATCGAAGGCGTGCTGGTCGATGACCCGGCCAGCCTGGTCGACGCGCTGGGCGAACTGGGCGAGGGCCACATTGCGCTGGTCGCCAACGATGGCGCGGACCTGAAGGTCGCGCCGACCTCGCTGGCTGCACGCGTGCGTGGCCCGGCAGCGATCCGGCGCCTGCTGGCGCACCTGCACGGTGCCAGGGATCTGTCCGAGGCCAAGGTGCTGCAGGCCAGCCTTCCGGAAGGCGATTCGATCATCACCCAGAGTGGCGAGCGCCTGGGCCAGGGCTGGCTGCGCGTATCGCGCTCCGGTGCCGCCGCGCAGGGCGCGCTGCTGCGCGAACGTGAGATCCAGGAGCTGCGTGAGCAGATCGAGCAGCTGCAGGACCGCGAGGCCGAACTGGAAGAACAGCTGGCTGGCTTCCGAGAGCAGCTGCAGGCTGCCGAACAGCAGCGGGAAGACGCGCAGCGTGCGCTGTACCAGGCCCATCGTGCGGTGTCCGAACTGGCCGGCCAGCTGCAGGGCCAGCAGGGCAAGGTGGAGGCAGCGCGCACGCGCATCGATCGCATCGAAGGCGAGCTGAAGCAGCTGCAGGAAACCATTGAAGCCAACAACGAACAAGCGCGTGAAGCGCGCTCGCGGTTGGAGAACGCGGTCAGCAGCATGGGCGACCTGGAATCGACCCGGCAGCGGCTGGAGGGCGAGCGCCGCCAGTTGACCGAGGCGCGCGACCTGGCTCGCGACGCCGCCCGTGCGGTACGCGAGCGCGCGCACTCGCTGGCCCTGACCCTGGAATCGCAGCGTGCGCAGCTGGCCTCGTTGAGCCAGGCGCTGGAGCGCATGGGCACCCAGCGCGGGCAGCTGGATTCGCGCCTGGGCGAGCTGCATTCGCAGCTGGACGAAGGTGATTCGCCGGTCGAAGCGCTGCAGGCCGAACACCAGAATGCGCTGGAAGAGCGCGTGCGCGCTGATCGCGTGCTGACCGAAGCGCGAACGCTGCTGGACGGCATCGACGCCGAGCTGCGCAACTACGAGCAGACCCGCCACCAGCGCGACGAACAGGCATTGGCCCAGCGTGAGCGTATTTCGCAGCGCAAGCTTGACCAGCAGGCGCTGGTGCTCAGCGCGGAGACCCTGCAGGCGGCGGTCGAAAAGGCCGGTTTCGTGCTGCAGGACGTGCTCAATGCACTGCCCGAGGACGCCCGCCTGGGCGACTGGGAGCAGGCCGTGCACCAGATCGATGGCCGCATGCGCCGGCTGGAGCCGGTCAACCTGGCCGCCATCCACGAGTACGGCGAGGCCTCGCAGCGCTCGGACTACCTGGATTCGCAGCACGCCGACCTGACCACAGCGCTGGAAACCCTGGAAGATGCCATCCGCAAGATCGACCGCGAGACCCGCGGCCGCTTCAAGGACACTTTCGACCGTGTCAACGCCGGCGTGCAGGCGCTGTACCCGCGCCTGTTCGGTGGCGGCCACGCCTACCTGGAATTGACCGGTGAAGACCTGCTCGACACCGGCGTGACCATCATGGCGCGCCCGCCGGGCAAGCGCGTGTCCAGCATCTCGCTGCTGTCCGGCGGCGAAAAGGCGATGACCGCAGTTGCGCTGGTGTTCGCCATCTTCCAGTTGAATCCGGCACCGTTCTGCCTGCTGGACGAGGTGGACGCACCGCTGGATGAAGCCAACGTCGGTCGCCTGGCCAACATGGTCAAGGAAATGAGCGAGAAGGTGCAGTTCCTGTTCGTCAGCCACAACAAGGCGACGATGGAAGCTGCGCACCAGCTGTCGGGCGTGACCATGCGCGAACCGGGTGTCAGCCGCCTGGTCAGCGTGGACCTGGAAGAAGCCGCACGATTGGCGGGCGCGGCCTGACGTGCCATCCTAATTACCTGAATGAACTAGCCGGAGAACCTATCGAATGTCCGACACGGCACTGTTGCGCATCGGCATCCTGGCCGCCGGCCTGCTGTTGATCGCTGCGATCTTCCTGTTTGGCCGTCCGAAGAAGAAGCCCCAGGGGCGTCGCGTGGAAAGCGCGGAACCGACCGGCGGCGAGCGTCGCGAGCCGGTGCTGGGCGATGATGGCGTCACTGTGGCCGATGGCCGCGTAGAGCCGGGCATGGGCTCGGAAGGCGAGCAGGCCGAGCTTGGCCTGGCCGACACCGACGCCGGCGCGGCCAGCGACCTTGGCAAGCGCGCCACCCAGGACTTCGACAAGATCGTGTCGCTGTTCGTGGCCGCTCGCGCCGGCGAACAGCTGCGTGGTGAAGACATCGTGGTGGCGGCGGAGAAGACCGGCCTGGTGTTCGGCCACATGAACGTGTTCCACCGCCTGGTGGAAGGCCACCCCGAGCGCGGCCCGATCTTCTCGATGGCCAGCATCATGAAGCCGGGCAGCTTCGACATGGCCAACATCCGCGCCATGGAGACCCCGGCCATCGCCTTCTTCCTGACCCTGCCGGCGCCGCTGACCGCGCTGGATGCCTGGGAGAAGATGCTGCCCACCGTGCAGCGCATGGCCGAGCTGCTCGACGGCGTGGTGCTGGACGACAGCCGCAACGCTCTCGGCCGGCAGCGCATCGCGCACATCCGTGACGAACTGCGTGCCTATGATCGCCAGCACCAGGCGCCGCCGCTGACCAAGACCCCGCGCTGGTGAGCGCCCTGGTGTGCCGACCAGCGGTCGGCACCCACAACAGTAGATCCACGCTATGCGTGGATGGGGCGAACCAAGGTTCGCCCCCACCAACAGGGTTAGGCCGGTACGCCGGCGACCTTGGCAAATGCCCCGCGGAACGCGGCCATCTCGTCCTCGGTGCCGACGGTCACGCGCACGCGCTGCGGCCAGATCGGCCAGCTGCGGCCGATGATCACGCCGTTGTCTGCCATCGCCTTGGCAAAGGCGGCACCGTCGCGCTGCACATCCACCACGAAGCAGTTCGCTTCCGACGGCACGCAGCTGAAACCACGCTTGCCCAGCCACGCGATGGTGGCCTGCCGCACCTTGGCATTCTGCAGGCGCCGCTGCGCGATCAACTGAGGATCCTGCAGGCTGGCCAGTGCCGCGGCCAGTGCTGGCACGGGTAGCGGGTTGTCGCCCAGGCTGGCCAGTTCGCGCAGGCGGTCGGGATGCGCGGCCGCCACGCCCAGGCGCAGGCCGGCCATGCCATAAAGCTTGGAGAACGTGCGCAACACGATCAGGTCATCGCGCTGCGCCACCTGCGCGATCAGGCTCGGCTGCTCGCTGTACTGCAGGTAGGCCTCGTCGACCAGTACGCGGGTGGACGCAGGCTTGTGGGCCAGCAGCCAGGCGAGTTCATCCGGCGGGCTGATCGAGCCGGTCGGGTTGTTCGGGTTGCACACATACAGCAGGCCAGTCGAGCGCGCGTGTGCGGCGGCCACCATCGCGCGCAGGTCATGTGCGCCGTCGTCGTGCAATGGCACTTTCTGCACGTGCGCACCGTGTGCGGCCGCGACCTCGCCCAGCGTCTCGAAGGTCGGATCGGCGACTACCAGTCCCGCCTGCGGGCCGGTCCACAGCACGGCGGCACGGTTCAGCGGTTCGCTGGAACCCGGATAGAGCCGCACGTGATCGGCCGGAATGCGCGCCTGTTCGATGAAGGCGTCGCGCACCTGACCGGCCAGTGCGAAACGGTAGCGGCCGCAACCGGCGATGCTGTCGCGTGCCGCCTGCTGGGCTGCGGGCGAGGGGCCGTAGGGGCATTCGTTGAAATTCAGCAGCACCGCACCTTCGGCGGGGCCCGGGGCGACGGCTGTCGCGGGTTGGGCATGGCCGGGCCGCGGCAGCCCGCTGCCGGCGACGGCGAGGCCGGCTCCGGCCAGTTGCAGGAAGCGTCGACGGGAAGCGGGCAGGGTCACGGGCAGGATTCCGAAGGGCAGACCGTCGCACGCTAGCGCCGGCGAGGGTGGGCGGCAAGCTGCTTTTTGTGGCGTCGCGCCATGCAGATGTGCCAACCAAGGTTGGCACCTGCCGGAACGAGGGAGAAGGTTGGCACCTGCCGGAGCGAGGAAGAAGGTTGGCACCTGCCGGAGCGGGGAGTGCCCGTCGAGCACGCTCGACGCTGCAAAGGCGGAGGCGTTACAGGGCCTGACGGCTGGGCGCGGTAGAATCCCCGGCCATCCCAGAACCACCGGATCCCGATGAGCCCCAGCCCCGCCGAACGCGCCGAAGACCTTCGCCGGCAGATCGCCCAGGCCAACCGCGCCTATCACGAGCTGGACGCGCCGGAGATCCCCGACGTCGACTACGACCGGATGGTGCGCGAGCTGGAAGCGCTGGAGCGCGAGCACCCGGAACTGGCCCGTGCCGACAGCCCGACCCAGCAGGTCGGTGCGCGCCCCTCTGGCCGCTTCCCGGAAGTGCGCCATGCGGTACCGATGTTGTCGCTGTCCAATGCCTTCAGCGACGAGGAAGTGGCCGATTTCGTGCGCCGCATCGATGAGCGCCTGGGGCGTCGCAGCCTGCGGTTCTCGGCCGAGCCGAAGATGGACGGCCTGGCGATCAGCCTGCGCTACGAGGACGGTCATTTCGTGCTCGGCGCGACCCGTGGCGATGGCAGTACCGGCGAGGACGTGACCGCCAACCTGCGCGAAATCGGTGACATTCCCAAGCGCCTGCACGGCAAGGACTGGCCGGATGTGCTGGAGGTGCGCGGCGAGGTCTACATGGCCCGCGCCGACTTCGAGGCCTACAACGAACGTGCGCGCCTGCAGGGCGGCAAGGTGCTGGCCAATCCGCGCAACGCGGCGGCCGGTTCGCTGCGCCAGCTCGACCCGAAGATCAGTGCGCAGCGCAGGCTGAGTTTCTTCGCCTACGGCACCGGCGAAGTGCAGGGCGGCGAGCTGCCGGACACCCATTCGGGCACCCTGGCCCAGCTCGGCGCCTGGGGCTTCCCGGTCAGTGAGCTGTGCAAAGTGGTGGAGGGCACCGACGGCCTGCTCGGTTACTACCGCACTATCGGTGAACGCCGCGACGGCCTGCCGTTTGATATCGATGGCGTGGTCTACAAGCTGGATGACCGGGCGGGTCAGCAGGCGATGGGCTTCGTCTCCCGTGCGCCGCGCTGGGCCATCGCGCACAAGTTCCCTGCGCAGGAACAGAGCACCACGGTGGAGGCGATCGAGATCCAGATCGGCCGCACCGGTGCTGCCACGCCGGTCGCGCGACTGGCGCCGGTGGCTGTGGCTGGCGTGATCGTGTCCAACGCCACCCTGCACAACGCCGACCAGATCGCGCGCCTCGATGTGCGCGTTGGCGACAGCGTGATCGTGCGCCGCGCTGGCGACGTGATTCCCGAGGTGGTCAGCGTCATTCTCGACCGCCGCCCGCAGGGCACCACGCCGTGGCAGATGCCGACGCGCTGCCCGGTGTGCGGCTCGGAGATCGTGCGTGAGGAGGGGGCGGCGGCGTGGCGTTGTTCGGGCGAACTGTCCTGCCCGGCGCAGCGCAAGGAAGCCATTGCCCATTTCGCTTCGCGCCGTGCCATGGACATCGACGGTCTCGGCGACAAGTACATCGAAACCCTGGTCGACGCGGGCATCGTCAAGAGCGTGGCCGACCTGTACCGGCTCAGCCGCGATACGCTGCTGCACCTGAAGCTGGTGCTCGACGCCGAGGAGCCGTCGGCGCTGGCAGCGGCGCTGAAGCTGCACCTTCCCGCCGAGGGCAGTGGTGCGGTGCTCAATGCGGTGCTCAAGCTGGACGGCAACGATCCGGGCTGGCGCGCGCAGGCGCTGGCGCAGCCGGCCAGCTTCGAATGGAACACGAAGAAGATCGCCACCAAGTGGGCCGACAACCTGATCGCAGCGATCGACGCCAGTCGTGCGGCCACGCTGGAGCGCCTGCTGTTCGCGCTCGGCATCGAGCATGTGGGCGAAAGTACCGCCAAGGCGCTGGCGCAGTGGTTCGGTGACCTGGAGCTGATCCGTCACCTGCCGTGGCCGCTGTTCAAGCGTGTGCCGGACATCGGTGGCGAAGTGGCGCGTTCGCTTGGCCACTTCTTCGAGCAGCAGGGCAACCAGCAGGCCATCGATGACCTGCTGCAGGTCGGCCAGGTGCGCATCAGCGACGTGCATGCGCCCAGTGCCAAGCTGCGCGAAGGGCTGGATCTGGCGCAGTTGCTGGTCGAGTCGGAGATCCCCGGCATCACCCGTCTGCGCGCCGAAAAGCTGGTGGCTGCGCTTCCCGGCGCACAGGCGGTGCTCGATGCCGAGCATGGCCAGTTCGTCAACGCCGGCCTGCCCGATGACACCGCGCGCGGTCTGGCCGAATGGCTGGACGCTGATGGCCACGGTGCGATGCTGTTGGCCGCCGAGAACGCGATGCGGGAGATCCTGGCCAAGGCGCCGGCGCTGGCCGAGATCGTGGCGGGTCCGCTGGATGGGCAGACCGTGGTGCTGACCGGCACCCTGGCCCAGCTCACCCGCGATGCCGCCAAGGAACGCCTGGAAGCGCTGGGTGCCAAGGTCTCCGGCAGTGTGTCGAAGAAGACCAGCTTCGTGGTGGCCGGTACCGAGGCCGGCTCCAAGCTGGACAAGGCACAGTCGCTGGGCGTGCCGGTGTGGGATGAGGACCGCCTGCTGGCCTATCTTGCCGAACACGAATGATGACGCCGCCGGGTGCCCGGCACCCGGCATGAAGCACAAAGGAACACCGATGCAGACTGCCCCACTGGATTTCCGCCTGGCCACCCGTGCCGACGAAGAACTGTTGATCGCGTTGATGCGCGAGTTCTATGCCGAAGACAGGATCGACTTCGACGACGCGCGCGTGCGTCGCGGCGTGGATGCGCTGCTGGCCGACCCACGCAACGGCGAAGTGCTGCTGTGGCTGGACGAGGCGGCCGAGGTGGTCGGTTACGCAGTGATCGCGATGGGCTTCAGCCTGGAGCAGGGCGGCCACTTCATGCTGCTGGACGAGCTGTACCTGAGCCATCGTGCGCGTGGTCGCGGCCGCGGCAAGCAGGCGCTGGCCATCTGCGAACAGCGGGCACGGGGCCGCGGCGTAAGCCGCCTGCGCCTGGAAGTGAACCACCACAACGAGCTGGCCCGTCGCCTCTATCTGGCGAGCGGTTACATCGATGACACCCGCGATCTGCTGACCCTGCCGCTGGACCACCCGCGCCCGGAGGGCATCCTGTGAGCGAGGCCCTGCTGCGCGCGCTGCAGCAGCGCGCCGCGCTCAATGCGCTGGTCCGCCGCTTCTTCGCCGAACGCGATGTGCTGGAAGTGGAAACGCCGATCCTGTCGGTGGCCGGCAACACCGAGCCGAACATCGACAGCTTCCATACCGATTTCACCGGCCATGTCGATGCCGGCGGACGCCGCCGCTGGCTTCGCACCTCGCCGGAGTATCCGCTCAAGCGCCTGTTGGCGGCGGGCGTGGGTGACTGTTACGAACTGGGCCGGGTATTCCGCAATGGCGAGGCGGGCGGCCGCCACAACCCGGAGTTCACCATGCTGGAGTGGTACCGGGTTGGCTGGGATCATCATCGCCTGGTGCAGGAGACCGCAGAGCTGGTCGGCCAGGCGCTGGCGCTGGTCGGGCGCAGTGCGACCCTGCGCGTGCTGAGCTACCGCGAGCTGTTCCAGCAGCATGTGGGCGTTGACCCGTTCAAGGCCGATGAGGCTGCGTTGCGGGCCGCGATGGGTGATGTGCACATCGATCCGGTCGGTTTGACCCGCGACGACTGGCTGGACCTGTTGATGACCCATCGCATCCAGCCGCAGTTTGATGACACAGTGATGACCGTGGTCCATGACTGGCCGGCCAGCCAGGCGGCGCTTGCGCGCATCCGTGCCGGTACACCACCCCTGGCCGAGCGTTTCGAGTTGTACCTGGGCGCGGTGGAGCTGGCCAACGGCTATCACGAACTGAACGACGCCCACGAGCAGCGCGCGCGCTTCCAGCGTGACCTGCAGCGACGACATGAACGTGGCCAGGTGCAGCCGGCGCTGGACGAGGCGCTGCTGGCCGCGCTGCCATCGATGCCGGCGTGCGCGGGCGTGGCGGTGGGGGTCGATCGCCTCCTGATGGCGATGAACCGCACGCCGCGGATCGCTGACGTGCTGGCCTACGACTTTGCCCACGCATGAGGGACGTGCGTTCCTGAACGTCAAAGACTGAACGGAATTCCGCGATTCCGCGCTTGCTTCGGTAAGCAGGATGATGCTCTTATCACGGCAGATGCCGGACACTGGCACGCAGTTCATCCATTCCTGCTGGGGAAGGCTTTGGTCAAGTGGTTTGCGGTTGTCGCTGCACCGGTTTACTCCATCGCGCTCTGGGGTGCCTGGCTGCCGTCATCGGCATCTGCCCAGCAGGCCGGCTACGACGGTGAAGTGGTGACCTGCGAATCACGCGATATGGGCTGGGTGCATTGCGATATCGATGTCAGCAACGGCGTCGACCTGGTGCGCCAGCTTTCCAACAGCAGCTGCATCCGTGGCAGCGAATGGGGCACCGACCGCAGTGGCGTGTGGGTCACGCTGGGCTGCCGCGCCGAGTTCCGCGCACGCCGCGCTGCGGGTGCCGCGCCGGTAGCCAGCGAGGGCAAGCGCCTGGTCCGTCGCGTGGTGCGTTGTGAATCCAATGGTCGCCCGCAGAGCTGCCCGGTGCGCCTGGATGGCGCGCCAGTGCGCCTGCTGCGCCAGCTGTCGGCGCTGCCATGCCGCGAAGGGCAGGGCTGGGGCTACAAGCGCAATGAAGTCTGGACCAGCCGCGGTTGCCAGGGGGATTTCGAAGTGGCTGACGAGGACGGCCGATTCGTTGACGTACCACGCCGGCTGACCTGTGAATCGAAGTCGAAGAAGCGCCGTTTCTGCGGCGCCAGCATCTCGGTCGGTGCCGCCGTCTCCGAGCAGCTGTCCAGCACGCCGTGCGAGGAAGGCAGTACCTGGGGCTGGAGCCGCAACGGCATCTGGGTGGACGGTGGCTGCCGCGCCGAGTTCTCGGTGAATTGAGCCCGGGCGGGCTCCAACCCCGGGGGGCGTGGCCCTACAATGGGCCCATGAACACTGCCTCCGACATCGACTACGCCCGTTACGACCATATCCGTCCGATCCTGTGGACCGGCGATGCCCTGCAACTGCTGGACCAGCGCAAGCTGCCGTTCGTGGTCGAGCATGTGGTCTGCCATGACAGTGACGAAGTGGCTGCGGCCATCCACGCGTTGACCGTGCGCGGTGCGCCGGCCATCGGCATCGCCGCCGCCTGGGGCGTGGTGCTGGCCGCACGTGACGTGCAGGCCGCAGACGGTGCGCACGCGCTGCAGCAGCTGGAACCGGCGCTGCAGCGTCTGAACGCTTCGCGTCCGACCGCCGTCAATCTGGCCTGGGCGCTGGCGCGCATGCGCCGTTGCCTGAATGCCGCCGGTGCTGACTGGAAGGCGAAGCTGGAGGCCGAAGCGCAGGCCATCGCCGAGGAAGACCTGGCCGCCAATCGCCACATGGGCGCGCTGGGCGCAGGCCTGATCGAAGCCGGCAGCGGCGTGCTGACCCACTGCAACACCGGCTCGCTGGCCACCGCCGGCTTCGGCACCGCGCTGGGCGTGATCCGCGCCGGCATGGCCCAGCACCGCATTGCCCGCGTGTTCGCTGGCGAGACCCGTCCGTGGCTGCAGGGCGCGCGCCTGACCGTGTGGGAGCTGCAGCAGGATGGCATTGACGCCACGCTGATCGCCGATTCAGCCGCCTCGCACCTGATGAAGACCGGCGCTGTGCAGTGGGTGATCGTCGGTGCCGACCGCATCTGCGCCAACGGCGATACCGCCAACAAGATCGGGACCTATCAGCTGGCCATCGCCGCCCGCCATCACGGCGTGAAGTTCATGGTCGTGGCGCCGTCCTCGACGGTGGACATGGAGACCGTGGACGGCAGCCAGATCGAGATCGAGCAGCGCGATCCGGGCGAGCTGTACGGCGTGGGCGGCACCCGCACGGTGGCAGAGGGCATCGCTGCCTGGAACCCGGTGTTCGACGTCACCCCGGGTGAGCTGATCGACGCCATCGTGACCGAGCGCGGCGTGATCCTGAACCCGACCCCGGAGAACATGCGCGCCGCCTTCGGCGGCTGACGCGCGGGGGGAGGGGCCGCGTGACCTCCGCCCCCGGTGGTGCCGGCCGCGGGCCGGCAACCCCCTAAGTTCCTGATTTGTGCAGGTAAAATACCCGTAAAGGGAGGCGGAAAACGGCCTGTTGTGGTAATATCCGCAGGTTGAATCGAGGTTCCGGCACGACCCCCTCCCGCAGGGGGCTGCGCCGGACTGGACCGCTACCAGACAACGGAACCCGAATGGCAGAAACCGCCAAGGAAATCATCCAGGTCAACCTGGAAGACGAGATGCGCAAGAGCTACCTCGATTACGCCATGAGCGTGATCGTGGGCCGCGCGCTCCCGGATGCGCGCGACGGCCTCAAGCCGGTGCATCGCCGCGTGCTGTTCGCGATGAATGAACTCAACGCGCACAGCAACAAGCCCTACTTCAAGTCGGCGCGTATCGTCGGTGACGTCATCGGTAAGTACCACCCGCATGGCGATCAGTCGGTATACGACACGCTGGTGCGCCTGGCACAGCCGTTCTCGCTGCGTTACATGCTGGTCGATGGCCAGGGTAACTTCGGCTCCATCGATGGCGACTCCGCCGCGGCAATGCGATACACCGAAGCGCGCATGTCGCGCCTGGCGCATGAGCTGATGGCGGACATCGACAAGGAAACTGTCGATTTCCAGCCCAACTACGACGAAAAGGAACTGGAGCCGACGGTCATGCCGACCCGGTTCCCGAACCTGCTGGTCAACGGTTCGGCCGGTATCGCGGTGGGCATGGCGACCAACATCCCGCCGCACAACCTGAGCGAATCGATCAACGCCTGCATCGCGCTGATCGACAACCCGGAAATCGACGTCGACGGCCTGATGGAGTACATCCCGGGCCCGGATTTCCCGACCGCCGGCATCATCAACGGCACCGCCGGCATCGTCGCCGGCTACCGCACCGGCCGTGGCCGCGTGCGCATCCGTGCCAAGGCCGATATCGAAGTGGCCGACAACGGCCGCGAATCGATCATCGTCACTGAAATTCCTTACCAGGTGAACAAGGCGCGTCTGATCGAGAAGATCGCCGAGCTGGTCAAGGAAAAGAAGATCGAAGGCATCAGCGAGCTGCGCGATGAGTCCGACAAGGACGGCATGCGCATCTACATCGAGATCAAGCGCGGTGAATCTGCCGAGGTTGTGCTGAACAACCTGTACCAGCAGACGCAGATGGAATCGGTGTTCGGCATCAACATGGTGGCGCTGGTCGATGGCCGCCCGCAGTTGATGAACCTCAAGCAGATGCTGGAGGCGTTCGTCCGCCACCGTCGCGAAGTGGTCACCCGCCGTACCGTGTTCGAGCTGCGCAAGGCGCGCGCCCGTGCCCACGTGCTGGAAGGCCTGACCGTCGCGCTGGCCAACATCGACGAGATGATCGAACTGATCAAGACCTCGCCGAACCCGAACGAAGCACGCGAGCGCATGCTGGCACGCGTGTGGGAGCCGGGCCTGGTCGGTGCGATGCTGGGTGCCGCCGGCGCCGAAGCCTCGCGCCCGGAAGACCTGCCCAAGGGCGTGGGCCTGATCGAGGGCGGCTACCAGCTGACCGAGATCCAGGCCACCCAGATCCTGGAAATGCGCCTGCACCGCCTGACCGGGCTGGAGCAGGACCGCCTGACCGATGAGTACAAGCAGCTGCTGGAAGTGATCGCCGGGCTGATCCACATCCTGGAAGATCCCGACCGCCTGCTGCAGGTGATCCGCGAAGAGCTGGTCAGTGTGAAGGCCGAATTCGGCGACGAGCGTCGTACCGAGATCCGCCACAGCGAAGAAGACCTGGACATCCTCGACCTGATCGCGCCGGAAGACGTGGTGGTCACCGTGTCGCATGCCGGTTACGTGAAGCGCCAGCCGGTGAGCGTGTACCGCGCGCAGCGCCGTGGTGGTCGTGGCCGTAGTGCGGCGGCGACCAAGGAAGAGGATTTCATCGAACAGCTGTGGCTGGTCAACACGCATGACACGCTGCTGACCTTCACCAGTTCGGGCAAGGTGTTCTGGCTGCCGGTCTACCAGCTGCCGGAAGCGGGCTCCAACGCCCGCGGCCGTCCGATCATCAACTGGATCCCGCTGGAACCGGGTGAACGCGTGCAGGCCGTACTGCCGGTGCGCGATTACGCCGATGGCCAGTTCGTGTTCTTCGCCACCAAGAACGGTACGGTCAAGAAGACCCCGCTGGGTGAGTTCGCCTTCCGTCTGGCGCGCGGCAAGATCGCGATCAACCTCGATGAGGGCGACGCGCTGGTCGGCGTCGGCCTGACCGACGGCCAGCGCGACATCCTGCTGTTCGCCTCCAACGGCAAGACCGTGCGCTTCGGCGAGGACAAGGTCCGCTCAATGGGCCGTACCGCCACCGGCGTGCGGGGCATCAAGATGCCGGCCGGCGAGGAGGTGGTCAGCCTGATCGTGGCCGAAAGTGCCGGTGGCATCGAGGACGAGAACGAGGACGACAGCGGTGTCGAGGAAGCCGCCGGCAATGGCGATGCGGTGATCGAAGGCGCCGACGACGCCAGCGTTCAGTACATCCTGACCGCGACCGAGAACGGCTATGGCAAGCGCACCCCGCTGCCGGACTATCCGCGCAAGGGCCGTGGCACCCAGGGCGTGATCGGCATCCAGACCACCGAGCGCAATGGCAAGCTGGTCGCCGCGGTGCTGATGGGCTCCAGCGACGAAGTCCTGCTGATCTCCGATGGTGGCACCCTGGTGCGTACGCGTGGCTCGGAAATCAGCCGCGTCGGCCGCAACACCCAGGGCGTGACCCTGATCCGCCTCTCCAAGGACGAGAAGCTGCAGGCGGTGGAGCGCATGGATGCCTCGATCGACGAGGACGAGGACGAGGTGGCTGCCGCCGCCCCGGCCACGACCGACGGCGCACCGGCTGCTGCCAGCAGCGAGGACGCCGCGCAGGAGTGATCCTGCCGCGAGCCTGAGGTACCGACGACGCCGGCCCTGTGCCGGCGTCGTCGTATCCGGGTGCCACGCATACGCGCGCGCTTCACGCAGGCGGTGGGATAACGGCGCATGCTGCCCCCGGAGATCGACGATGTCCGCCACGCCGCAGTCCGCTCCTGCTCCCGTCCGCGCCTCCCGGCATCCCCTCGTCACCGTGCTGTCACTGCTGCTGGTCGTGCTCGGCCTGGTCATCGGCGGGCTCGGTGGGTGGCTGCTCAGCCTGGGTGGCTCGGCGTACTACGCCATCGCCGGGC
Source organism: Stenotrophomonas sp. YJH_SMC_120 (assembly GCF_059368675.1). Classification (NCBI taxonomy): domain Bacteria; kingdom Pseudomonadati; phylum Pseudomonadota; class Gammaproteobacteria; order Lysobacterales; family Lysobacteraceae; genus Stenotrophomonas; species Stenotrophomonas sp. YJH_SMC_120. The sequence continues at coordinate 2,637 of NZ_JCAFRY010000004.1, read as the reverse complement.
TCGGCCTGCTGGCCAGCGGAACCCTGTTGTTCGGCAACCGCCGCAGCGGCGCGCTGCTGTATGCGCTGGTGTTCATCGGCACGCTGCTGTGGACCTGGTGGGAATCGGGCAGCGACTACTGGCGCTGGGTACCGCGGCTCGGGCTGGTGACTGCGCTCGGCATCGTGCTGGCGCTGCTGGCGCCGACACTGCGCGAGCCGGTTTCACAACGCCTGTCGCGCAGCGTGGCGGGCGTGCTGATGCTGGTGTTCGTGGCCGCCTTCGGCCTGGCTTTCGCGCCGCATGGTGAAGTGGATGGGCATCAGCCGTTCCCGGAAGGCGCGGTCAGCGCCGGACTGGAACCTACGCGCGATACCACGGGCCTGCAGCCGGCTGACCAGCCCGCCGAGGGCGACTGGCCGGCGTGGGGCCGCAGCAATGCGGGTACCCGCTATTCGCCACTGCAGCAGATCACCCCGGCCAATGTGGCCACGCTGCAGCCGGCCTGGCAGTTCCGTACCGGCGATATGCCGAAGAAGCGCTGGGGCGCGGAAACCACGCCGCTGAAGATCGGCGACCGCCTGTACCTGTGCACCGCACGCAACCGCCTGATCGCGCTTGATGCTGCCAGCGGCAAGGAACTGTGGCGGTTCGATCCAAAGGTGAAGGATGCTTCGATTCCCTATACCGCTGCCTGTCGTGGTGTGAGCTATTACGAGCAGCCCAGCACGCCGACCCTTGCCGACGCGGCATTGGCCGATGTCGCTGCCGATCTGGCCCTGCCGGAGCCGCCGCCCAGCGTCACCCGCAGCGCTGCACCGGGCAGTCGTCCGGCGTGCTGGGCGCGCATCATTGAAGGCACGCTGGACGGTCGCATCATCGCGGTGGACGCGGACAGCGGCCGCCCCTGCGCCAACTTCGGCAACAACGGCCAGGTCGACATCACCCTGGGCATGGGCGAGGTGCCACCGGGTTACGTGTCGATCAACTCGCCGCCGGCCATCGTGCGCGGCGTGATCGTGACCGGTCATCAGGTGCTGGACGGGCAGCGCCGCGATGCGCCCTCAGGCGTGATCCAGGCGTACGACGCCATCACCGGCAAGCTGCGCTGGGCGTGGGACATGGACCAGCCCGAGCGCAGCGGCCTGCCGCCGCGCGAGCAGACCTATACGCGCGGCACCCCCAACATGTGGACCACTGCCACCGGTGATGAAGCGCTGGGGCTGGTCTACCTGCCGCTGGGTAATTCCGCGGGAGACTATTGGAGTGGTTCGCGCACGGAGAACCAGAATCGCTATGCGACCTCGCTGGTGGCGATCAACGTGGCCACCGGCAAGCCGGTCTGGCATTTCCAGGCGGTGCGCAAGGATGTGTGGGACTACGACCTGGGTTCGCAGGCCAGCCTGATCGACTACCCGACGGCGGCGGGCAAGGTGCCGGCGATCCTGCTGCCGACCAAGCAAGGTGACATGTACATCCTCGATCGCCGCAACGGCCAGCTCCTGACTGCCGCCGAAGAGCGCAAGGTGCCGGTCGGCGGCGTCGAACCCGAGCAGCGTTCTCCCACCCAGCTGTTTTCGCTGTACCACACGCTGCGCCGCGAACATGACCTGACCGAGCGTGACATGTGGGGCATCACCCCGATTGACCAGCTGGTCTGCCGCATCCAGTTCCGCAAGGCGTACTACGAAGGGTTCTACACGCCGCCGAGCAGCGAGCGACATTCCATCGAGTACCCCGGCTACAACGGCGGCTCGGACTGGGGCAGCGTGTCCATCGATACGCGCCGCGGCGTGATCGTGGCCAACTACAACGACATGCCCAACTACAACCGGCTGGTGCCACGCGCGGAGGCCGACCGGCTGGGCTGGCTGCCGCGCGAGAAGGTCCGGTTCGACAAGGGCGGTGCCGAAGGCGCGGGCGACCCGCAGGTGGGTACGCCCTACGCCATCCAGGTCAACGCCGGCTGGCGGCTGCCGTTCACCGGCCTGCTGTGCAAGCAGCCGCCCTATGGCGGTATCCGTGCCATCGACCTGCGCACCGGCAAACTGCTGTGGGACCGTCCGTTTGGCAGTGCGCGCGGCAACGGACCGTTCGGCATCCGTTCCGGCCTGCCGATCGAGATCGGCACGCCGAACAACGGCGGTTCGGTAGTGACCGCCAGCGGCCTGATCTTCATCGCCGCCGCCACCGATGACCTGCTGCGCGCCATCGACCTGAAGACCGGCAAGGAGCTTTGGCACGCCAAGCTGCCTGCCGGCGGCCAGGCCAATCCGATGGTGTACGAGCAGGGCGGGCGCCAGTACGTGGTGATCATGGCCGGCGGCCACCATTTCATGGAAACCCCGAACGGCGATTACGTGATGGCGTTTGCGTTGCCCAGGTAGGGCCGACGGGGTAGAACCGGCTGGGTAGAGCCGACTGGATAGAGCCGACTGGATAGAGCCGACTGGGTAGAGTCGACTGTTAGTCGACTGCTCTTCTCTCCCATGCTGGAAAGCCCGCGCTTCGCGCGATAGTCGACTAACTGTGATCTCTCTGTACGTTGTTCATCCGGGACATCTTTGGAAAATGGTGGTTACCACACCTCTCCAGACCCCAAAGAGCCCGGATGAACCACCATAAAAATGCCCGTTTGACCGTCCATAGTCGAGCACT